>CAITMP010000525.1 GCA_903893525.1 uncultured Acidobacteriia bacterium
CCGGACTTCCCGGAGCGCTTCGGGTCCATCGAGGACGCCCGCTCATTCTCCGGGAGGTTCGTGGACTGGTACAACGACGAACACCGCCATTCCGGACTCGGACTGCTTTCCCCGTCCGTCGTCCACCATGGCCTTGCGGAGGAAACTTTCGAAAAGCGCGCCGACGTGCTGGCTGCCGCCTACCTCGCCCATCCGGAACGCTTCGTCCACCGTCCGCCTCAACCCCCGTCCGTTCCCAAGGAGGCTTGGATCAATAAACCAAAGACCCCGGATAACAATACTCAGTAAATTCGACTTCGGGCTGTCTCAAAGTGCTTGACATGTTCCGGGGCCACCCGCTTGAGCTTCCTCCTGCGCCGTGTTTCGAAGAATCTTCATGTCGGGCTATCCTGAGGCTAATGGATGAATACCCGCACTCCCTTCTCAGTGCTCTCGAAGCATGGATGAACCACGATCCAGAGCTGAGGCTCATCCGTGCAGATAAGCTCAGGGAAGAGCTCACGATTGTCGAGCCCGAGTTCAAGCAGTGCACCGTCCAGTGCTATCGAAGAATGGATTTCCCTAAAGATCCCAGGGACAATCCTCGCCGTGTGCCGCTCCCGCTTCTCGATCTTTTTCACACCGGCAAACTCGAAGAATCAATCTCCTCGTGGACGACCGATCCAAGGGTTGCGAAGGATCATATGGAAGGTGTTCAGTCCGACGCCACCTGCGTGATCTTCAAGCATGTTCCCTCACCGGGCGAGGTCTGGGTTGACCTCTCCAGGCTCTTGAGAGCCCCTGCCTTTCAGAAGGCGCTCGGACACTCGGGCTTCCCGGCGATCCGGCAATGGATGACGAAGGAGAGCGAGGTCATCCTGGAGGTGCCTAGCGTATCCCCCCAGGACGTATACGCCTGGGGCAGCTTTGCCGGAAACGTAGAGCAGCTTCTCGATGCAGCAGTGGCCGAAGGATTGTCGAGCGAGGAGATAGCGGCGCTCCGCCCCAAGCTCGAACAGCAGGCGGGTAAGGAGGGGTGGCTCCCGGAAGAGCGGAGTTTAGCGGTGGCGGCGAGAATGAGCGTATCTGCCCGCCAGCAATACATCCATCCACCGCCCCTCGCTGAAACCACGAGCTAAACCTAGACGCCCGCAAGTTGGTACGGCAGAAGGTGAGGAATGGAAGATCAGGCCCCAAGCACCGAGCACTATAGCGCCCTTTTGGCGAGCATCAAGGAGCGCAT
The DNA here is from genome assembly GCA_903893525.1 of uncultured Acidobacteriia bacterium. Classification (GTDB taxonomy): domain Bacteria; phylum Acidobacteriota; class Terriglobia; order Bryobacterales; family Bryobacteraceae; genus BOG-234. Next base: position 1,223 of record CAITMP010000525.1, read on the forward strand.
CCAGACCGCCCAGGTTCGGGCCGCAGTCGCGGTCAATCGGGAGTTGGTGCTCCTGTATTGGGGCATTGGGACGGAGATTACCCGCAGGCAAAGGGCCGAGGGCTGGGGGACAAAGGTCATCGAAAACCTTGGGCGAGACCTAAAGAGCAGCTTTCCAGAAATGCGCGGACTCTCGCCGCGTAACTTGAAGTATATGAGGGCCTTTGCCGATGCCTGGCCGGACGAACCAATTGTGCAACAGCTTGTTGCACAATTGCCGTGGGGACATAACGTTCGGCTGTTGGACAAGGTGAACTCAGCGGAAGAACGCCTTTGGTATGTCCGTGGAGCCATCGAGCATGGTTGGAGCCGCAACATCCTGGCCATGCAAGTAGAGAGCGATCTCTATCGCCGACAGGGGAAGGCGCTCACGAATTTTCAAAGAACCTTGCCTGCTCCGCAGTCGGATCTCGCGCAGCAACTCTTGAAGGACCCTTACAACTTCGACTTCCTCACGCTGGCCGAAGACGCTCATGAAAGGGACGTTGAGACCGGTCTGGTCGAGCACATTCAGAAGTTCCTCGTCGAGCTAGGCATCGGATTCGCGTTTGTTGGTCGCCAGTATCCCCTGGACATTGGAGGCAACGACTACCGTCTCGACCTGCTGTTCTATCACCTGAAGCTTCGGTGCTTCGTGGTCATTGATCTCAAGGGCGGCGAGTTCAAGCCTGAGTACGCAGGCAAGATGAACTTCTACTTGGCGGCGGTGGACGACACGCTGAAGCATCCTACCGACCAGCCCAGCATCGGACTGATTCTCTGCAAATCAAAGACCGAAGTTGTCGTTGAGTATGCGCTTCGCGGTACGACAACCCCGATGGGCATCTCTGAGTTCACCCATCTTGTGAAGCTTCCTGACGAATTTAAGGGCACCCTGCCGTCCATTGAGGAAATCGAGGCAGAGCTGGGAAGGTCCAATGAGAAACAAGACGAATAACTCTTTTGAAACACATCTAGCCCCTTTTGTTTTGGTGAGATAATGGAATTTCGCAACATCATTGGTCGGTGAATGCAAACAAACGATTCCGATAAATCACTCGAATCCTAGATCTGGGACGCAGCGTGCGGAACATGTCAAGCACTTTGAGACAGCCCGAAGCCGAATTTACTGAGTATTATTATCCGGGGTCTTTGGTTTATTGATCCAGGCCTCCCTGGGAACGG
>CAITMP010000526.1 GCA_903893525.1 uncultured Acidobacteriia bacterium
AGGCCGAACGCCGCCCTGTACCGATACGGACAGCTCTAGGTCTGCACCAAGCCCCGGCTCAACGCCGCAACAGCCGCCTGGGTACGGTCGCTCACATTCATTCGTCCCAGAATCGCGTTGACGTGCCACTTCACAGTGCCTTCGGTGATTCCAAGCCTGTCGGCAATCCCCTTGTTGCTCAGGCCCTTCACGATCAGTTCCAAAATCTGCTGCTCGCGCGGACTGAGTTCGGAACAGGCCGTACGCTTGGAGAGCGCTTCCCGGACGGCGGGCGGCATGTACTGGCTACCGGATGAGACCCGTCGAATGGCGTTCAGCAGGTCGTCATGGGGCATACCCTTCAGCAAATAGCCCTGCGCCCCCGCCGTCATCGCCTTGTGAATATCCTCGTCGCCCTGGTAGGTGGTCAGAACGATGATGCAGGCCGCCGGATATTTCGCGCGAATGGCACGGATGGCGTCCACGCCACCCAAGACCGGCATGCGGAGGTCAATCAAGGCCACATCGGGACGATGCGTCGCGAACATCTCAATCGCCTGGCGACCGTTGTTGGCCTGCCCGACCACCATCATGTCCGGCTGGGCGTCGATCATGGTGGCGAGGCCGAGACAGACGATCGGATGGTCGTCCGCAAGCAGGACACGAATGACGTCGGGGTTATTCATGCTGGAGTCTCCTCAATGTCGGTCAAGATGGGATAGGCGCGCAATGACCCTGGTTCCGTTACCGGGTGCGCTGATCAATTCCAAGGTACCGCCGGATTGTTTCATGCGCTCGCGCATACCCATGATTCCATAGTGTCCGTCCTCCGGGATAGATGACGGCACAAACCCGCTTCCATCGTCCAAAACCTCCAAACACACTTCATCAGCGGAATAGGTCAGCCGTGCCGTCACGACCGTCGGGCGGGCATGCGCCACGGCGTTTCTGATCGCCTCCCGGGCCACCAGCAGCAAGTTCCGGCCCGCCCTCTCACCGAGCAGCACCGCGGAACCCGCCACCTCGGCACGGACGGGAATTCCCGAGGAACTCTCGGCCTGCCGTGCAAAGTTTTCCAGTGTCGCAAAAAGCGCGGCGGGATTCCTTTCAGCCGATGGATCGCTGTTGCGGAGGTCCCATACGGCCTCCCGAGCCTCGTTCACCGTAACCCGGACCTGTTCGGCAGCGCGCTCCAGCAGTTCATGCGTATGCCCAGAGGCAGACGGTGGCAGACTTCGGGCTGCTTCCAAGAGGGACGAAACGCCAACGCAGCCTTGGATTACGGTATCGTGCATTTCGCGCGCCAGCCGCGTCCGTTCCTCAAGAACCAAGGAAAATCGGGCCCGCGTGACACGGGCGTAAAACCGCAACGCACCGAACAGCATCAGACCCGCCAGCGCCGCCATGCAGGCGTAGAACCACCCGGTTTCATAGAAATGCGGCAGCCAGACCAACGGCAGGATTGCTTCCGTCACGTCTCCAGGTGTAGTTCCGCTTCTGGCGATCACGTGGAACCTGTACTTTGCGGGGGGAATATTGGTGTAGTAGGCGGTCCGGGCTCGGCTTGCTGGGTTCCACGTTTCCTCGAAGCCCTCCAACCTGTATTGGAAGGAAACGCGGTCC
>CAITMP010000527.1 GCA_903893525.1 uncultured Acidobacteriia bacterium
CCATTTCGTCGGTGGATTTTGCCCCGTAGCGGACTCGCGCGGGCGGGCGATTTGGATTCGCCGGATTGTTTGTGGAGTTGTCGTACTCGTAGTGCATCGTAATTACCGTGCCGCGCGGCAACGGCAACGGCTGTGCGTACCGATATTCCCCCTGCCAATTGAAATCCCAGTGCGGGATACGCACCAACCAGCGACGCGTACCGTCCGGCAGCGTCGCCCAGCCCTCCACCCTGCGTGCCAGGTAGTGCGCATGCGGCATCACCGCGCGAGCTTCAACGTCCACCGGCAAGGTAAACCTGTCTTCGACCCACTGGTTGGTGGCCCCAGCCGGTAAATCGATGGTAAAACAGAAAAAGGGCAGCTTAAAGACGGTAACCTTGGGCGGGGAGTCCGTGAAATACAGCCCCACCTCGGCCTGAAGCGTTTGGACCTGCCCGGTGTCATTGTTCAGATGCAAGGCCAGGACAAGATCGGTGTTGGTGGCCAGCAGCCACGACATTTCCTCACTTCCTGATGGGCCGATCTTTCCCGGTTGCCAGGTCAGGAATTGGCCACCTGGCATCCCAATTCCCTCGTGGAGGTCCATATCGGCGGCATATCCTGTAGCGCCGTCACGACCATCCTGCTGACGCGCGTAGCCGGTGTGGTCGGTATAAACAAAACCATGGTGGATGACTGCGTTGTTCACCGGACGCAATTCCAGGGCCCGCACATACCTTGACCGATTCAGCGCCGCGGGGATCACAAAACTTCTATATAAATCGTGTGTTCCGGGGGCAATGGAGTACGGAATCGGCATTTTTAACACGATATCAGGCTTTCCCTCCGTCCAGCCGGTTGCGGCCTCCGGCAATGGAGGACTCTCTTTTGGATCGCCGGCCGGCGCTCCCGCCTCCACCCACTGATGGATCAGTTGGACCTGTGCTTCGGAGAGCACCCGTGCACCAACGAATTCTCCGCAAATTGGATCCAGTGGCCACGGCGGCATTTTGCGCTCAAGGGTCAGCTTTCCAATTTTCTCTGCATGTTTCAGCGCTTCGGAATAACTTGTGATGGCAAAGCCCCTCGCTTGATCCGCCTGATGACAGGAAGCACAGGCACGAAAGAAGATCGGTGCCATGTCGCGATAATATGTGGGTGTCCGCCCACTCGTGACCGCCAATACTTGACCAAGGCAGCAACTCAGAAGGAAGAGTGCTGACGCGGTTGAGCTAAACCCCCTTGATTTTCGTTTGATTCGCAATTGCAATGCACGCCGTTTCCCCAAACAGAGCCACGCACCGTTCCCATTCAGACAAGGTACTTACAACACCGGAGCAAATAAGAGAGAGGCTTTGATGCCTCTCGATGGGGAAATTTGCTTTCTCGGCGCTTGCGATGCTTGGTCAAGCTGCAGTTCTCCGCTGCGTCGGGCAAGAGTTTTGGGGGGCTGCTAGTGAAGTTTTACGCCGTCATCAGAGGTTTATTGTATTTCATGCGGTTTGATATATCCTTTCTGCCATTGGGGCAGGATCTTTGAACCCGGTGATCCTATCTCTCTCCGTAACCCTTCGGTCCATTTTCGTGTCATCTGAACGTATTCCCTGAACCGCAAGTGGGGCACTGCAACCGCGGAGCGGACTAAATCTCTACATCCACATGAACCTAATACCTCTCGTTTTCGCGGCGCTGGCCGCCTTTGGCGGCCTTTCCGCGGTCGCGGCCGAGGCCGAGGCCACCTCCTCGAATCGTCCCTATCGAGTCGTGAACACCGCTCAATACCTGGGCGATGGAGGAATCGACTATGTGTTCGCCGATTCCGCCGACCGCCGCCTCTATGTGCCTCGCGGAGACCAGATTCTGGTGTTCAATCTCGATACTCTCAAACCGGCAGGTGTTATTGGGAAGACGCGTGCCCGGGGGGCTGCTGTGGATCCCAAATCCCATCATGGATTCGCGAGCAGCAGTCCG
>CAITMP010000528.1 GCA_903893525.1 uncultured Acidobacteriia bacterium
CTTGCGCTGCCATTTCCGGTCAAACGTCAGGAACATGTTGCGAGCCAGTTGCATCGTCAGGGTGGACGCACCCTGCTCATTCCTGCCGCGCCGAATATCAACCCACGCCGACCGCACGATGCCGATTGGGTCGAACCCGGAGTGCTGAAAGAACCGCTTGTCCTCCGCCGAAAGCACTGCGTTTCGCAACACTAGCGGGACATCCTCGAACTTCACCACCCGCTGCTTTTCGCGTTTCCGGTCGAACAGGTTCGTGATCAGCTGGGGTTCCAGTTCATAGAGGTTGCGGGGGGAATTGTCGGACAGCGAATAGATCTTGGAGATCCTACCCTTCTCGAAACGTACCGCAGCCGATTCCTGGTCGAAGTAGGACTCCGCCCCTGGGAAGATGTCAATCGAGTCACCTTGCAGTGTGTAGTACCCAATTGCATTGCTGCGGCTCTCGTTGTACCCGGCCCGCCGGAGCGTCGCAACGATGTCGCTGGACGACGTTGCATCCCCTACGGCAATCGAGGTCGGAGCTGCGTAGATCTTCGACGACGTAGTGTACGGGCCACCCTTGAGCCTCTCATCGATCAGCTTTGCGTACTTTAGGTAAGAATACGCAAATACCCCGCAAAACCCCACGACGGCCAGCAGGAACAATGCCACAAAGGTCTTTCCAACCGGATGGAACAGGAATCGCACCAGCAGTGCGTTGTGGGGGACCCGAACGGTCCGATCCGATTTCCGGGGCCTGTCGTCACCTTGTGACTCCCGTGCGTCGCGGCGTGGCTGCATTCAGTTATCAGGATACCGTTTTGCCATCGTATAAATTATGAGTTGTCATGAAGACGTTCCTGTTCCGCGTTTCGCTCGCCCTCACATTCGCCGGAGCTGCTTGGGCACAGAACTCGACTACCGCCGGCAAGTTCACCGTCGAACACCCCACCCTGCTCAACTTGGGCTTCGAGTGGTCTATTTCCGGTGACTCCAACCGCAATGCCACCGTTGCCGTCCAGTTCCGAGCCGTAGGCGAAACCGGGTGGCGCAATGCCCTCCCATTGGTGCGGATCGGCGGCGAGCACATCTTCCGCCAGCGGGAGCACTTCGACTACACCGTCCCCCAAGGCTTTGCTGGCAGCATCCTCAATCTACAGCCCGGCACTGAGTACGAGTGCCGCTTCCAGATGTCTGATCCCGACGGCGTCACCGGCCAGGCCACACAAACCGTCCGCGTCAAGACCCGCACCGAGCCGCAACCCTACTCCGGCGGCCGCAAGCTCCATGTTTACCCGCCCGACTACAAGGGCGACAAGATCGAACCAAGCTTCGGCAGCCTCATGGAGGCCTATTACGGTGCCGGCCTAGGCGATTGGAACGTTGTCTGGGAGCGTCGTGCCCAACCCGGCGACACCATCCTCCTCCATGCCGGACTCTACAAGCCCGAGCGCCGCAATTACGTCGACCCCATGGCGACGCCATTCGACGGCTCCATGCTCCTCACCCTAAAGGGGACGAAGGAGAAGCCCATCACCATCAAGTCCGCCGGAGACGGCGAAGTGATCTTTGACGGCGACGGTAATTTCCGCCTTTTCGATGTGATGGCATCGCAGTACCACATTTTTGAAGGCATCACCATCCGCAACACCGACGTGGCTTTCTTTGCCGGACAGAAGGAGGTGGCCGGCGCCGTAGGCCTGACGGTCAAGAACTGCCGGATGGAAAATATTGGCTTCGGAGTCTGGACCGAATACGCCGGCTCCAGCGATTTCTACATCGCCGACAACCTTTTCCTCGGCCGCGACGACCGCTTCCGCCTCATTGGCTGGACTGGTCCGCTGTGGGCCAGTGCCGGAGCCTACGGTTCCCACCAGCTCACCAGCTACTATGCCGTCAAGGTCTATGGACCGGGCCACGTGATCGCGCACAATGCCATTGCCTATTTCCACGATGCACTCGGCATCTCGACCTACGGCACGCCCGAGGCCGATCCCGAGCGCCAAGCCTCATCCATTGACATCTACGGTAACGACACCCACATGTCGAACGACGACATTCTCGAAACCGACGGCGGCGTCCACAACGTCCGCGTCTTCGGCAACCGGGGTATCAACGCGGCGCAGGGCGGATATAGCTCCCAGCCCGTTTTCGGGGGACCCATATACTTCTACCGCAACATTCTCTATAACGTTCCCACCGGTGTCGCGTTCAAGTTCTCGGCGAAGCCCGCCGGAATGTTCGTTTACCACAACACCATCATCGGCGAACAGACCGTGAAGGAGCCTTACGCCAACGCCCATTTCCGCAATAATTTGTTCCTCGGCCGCGACACCCCCGACCGAGGTATCATGGCGTGGGCCAACGCCACTCCGGCATTCAGTACGGATTACAACGGTTTCCGCCCCAATAAAAACGTGAAGGCCCAATACCAATGGCTGGCCCCGGCCCCCGGCCAAACCGCCTACGAAGGGAATGGCCGCGATTGGAAGAACTTTGCAACGCTGGCCGAATTGCGCTCGGCGACTGGCCAGGAGGCGCACGGCATCGAGGTCGATTTCGACATCTTCGAGAACCTCGTCCCGCCTAATCCGGCCAACCGCCACGCCGTGTACCACTCCACAGACCTGAATTTCCGGCTGAAACCCGGCAGCAAGGCCGTGGATGCGGGGGTTCTGATTCCGACCATCAATGACGATTTCGTGGGTCGCGGCCCCGATCTGGGAGCACTGGAAGTCGGAGCTCCGCCACTCACATACGGTCCGCATTGGCTGACTTGGGCACCGTTCTACCGATAAGTGGACTTAGACGCGGGCCCACGGCCTCCGGGAATGCGCATACCGTGACAACTCGATCAAAGTGGCGGTGGACTGCGGGCCGCTGCGAATTGTCAGGTATCACGATGGCAAGGCGACGGCCTTGGAGGTTCCGTTGGTATTGGATGTTCTTGTCTGTCGATAGCAAGAGGTCGAACCGGGCCTCCGGCAGTCCCTCGGTCGAAGTCCTCGCGGAGGTACCTGACGGGGACGCGGACGACGCGAGCCCGGATGGGAGCACGAGCTTGCCGAGCGGTAGCCCGTGGCTGATTGCCGATAGAACGTGCCAGGAATTCAACATGAGACAGACGTAGCAGGGGCTGGGGGAGATGACAGCTTGGATTTTAGCCAAAGTGAAGAAAAGGAGGGCTAAAAATGGCTGGACCGGGCGTGATCGGGGGTGAACGGGCATCACTTGCGCCTCCGGTTCTTTTTCAATTTCCGCCGCGCGGGCTGGTTGGAGCGGGGGTTGGGGTGCTGGGTGGCGGTCGCGTGGGCGGTTTGGGGCTGTGGCTCGGGTTTGTTTGGCTGAACTTGTTGAACTGCTGGTGCCGGGCCGGGCTCGGGTGGGTTGGCTGGCTGGGGGGCATTTGCTTGCTGTGGCGGTACTTCCTCCTCCGGGTTGGGGGCGTCGTAGGGGCTTGGGTTCGTTTGGCGCGCTTTGCGGTAGGCGTCGAGACTCTTGGCGGCGCGTTCATAGGCCCTGGTGTGGCGGGCCTCATAGCGGTGGAGGAGGTCGAGGGCGTGGTTTTCCTGCACGCTGGCGACGAAGCCCCGGAAGGCGATGGAATGGGTGTCGGTCGGATTGAGGGAGTCGGGGGTTGGGGAGGTTATGGCGGCTTGCTTGAGGACCATGAGGGACATGCCCGCGGTTTCCATGGCGAGGGCGCGGTTGCGGCGCCACATGCAGATGAGCATGGTTTCGACGAGGTTGCATTCGTGCTCGTCGGTTGGGTGGAAGGCGTGGATGAGGTTGGCGGAGAGTTGCATGAAGGCCTGCTCGTCCTCTCCCGCCATGACGGTGAGTTTGGCGAGGCAGCCGTGGCGGATGGCGTTCTGGGCGGCTATTGCCTTGCCTTCGGGGGTTTTGGGACCCCGTGATTTGGCTCCGTTGGCGCGGGAAGCGGCGATCTGGGCCGCGGAACGGGGGCGGTGTGGGTGGGAGTTCTGGCTGGTTTCGGTGGTTTGGGTCGTGGTTGTCATCGCGGGGTGATTGTAGCCGCGAGGGGTGGGGAAAACGAACCATTGGGGGCTGGCGACGGTGGGGCCGAGGGGCGGTTTGGGGTTTGGATTGTTGGGGTTAGGGGGATGCGGATTTATTTTGGCGGGCTGTGACCGACAAAGGTCGCATCCGGGTTTTCCGGAGTTGGGTGCCGGGGCGCGGGGTCATGTCCGGGCCGGAAAAGCGGACGTGACCGGAGAGTGAACGAAACCGCAGGCAGCGGTCGGCGATGGGGCTTGAATGTTGTGGCATTCCGAAGGCTCGCGGGACGGGCGGTCCTGGTGTGTTGCGGGCTGATCGGCATTCCCGGCTATGCCGTCGCGCTCCGTCCGCCCGGTTCGGAAATGTGCGGTTCCGGGGTTTGCAGGGAATGGGCCGGGCGGTTGGAGTTGCGTCGAGGTCCGGGCGCACTGCCGCCCCGTGCCGCGCGGCGCCGGAACAGGATGCCGTAGACAATCTTCTTGTCGTAGTAGGTGATCCGGGCGATTTCCTTCGGGATGGTGAAGACCACGTGGAAGTATTGGACCGGCAACAGTTCGGCCAATCCGATCCCGGGCGGCGGGACCTCGGGAGCTTCTGTCCTGCTTTCCAACCACTTCGTCCGCTCGTTGCCCTGGCACTTCGGACAATGGCGGTTCCGGCAGGAGTTGGAGAAAATGCGCGTGAAAGTCGTAGTGGCCGCACCCTCGACATGCCCGCCGAGCGCGGCGGTGCTGCACGTTTCGATTGCCCGCATCGCGCGACGCTGTTGGAGCGGCAAATCGTGGGCGGCCCGGTGGGCTCCGGCTCTATCCATTACCGCTTCTCCTCAGCGGGCAAGGCCGGACTTTTTTTGAGAAAGTCCTCCATCGCTTGCCTTTTCCAGTTTGTGACCAGGTTGGGCGGCACGCTGCAGGCATCGTCTCTCCTCCATCTTCGATGCCGCCTTCCTCATAGGAGGCCTGTCCAGAAAACGGGGTCCATTACATAGGCTGCGTGCCATGCCGAGCCAGTCGCACTTACGGAATGGTTACCAGGACGACTCCGGTCTGGTTCCCGCCTGCGTCGTACGCAGCCGCCGCGACCGAATTGCTGTTGGGGTGGGCAACCAGCAGGCGCGGTGTGGACGCCGCCCCAGGCTTTCCACCCAGCGATGCGACCCCATCGGGATTCGCAACCACGGTTGAAGCGCCCGTCAGGTCGTAGATGATCAGATTCGAAGTCTTGCGGTCGGACGAGATGCCGCGGGCGACGATCTTTCTGGTTGCAGGGAAAAAGCCCACCAGCGAAACCGTTGCGAATCCATCGGGCAGGGCCAGCCGCTTGGATGTTCCGTCGGCGAGCGAGAACAGCGCGAAGCCGTCGTCCCCCACGACCCGTTTTTGCGCCGGGGCGATGAGCGAGTTGATCTGGGGAATCGCGGTGACGGTCTGAATGGCGGTCGTCCCGGCGGGAAGGTCGATGCGGATGGCGGTGGCGTCGGCCCCGTCCAACGCATGTACCGCCGAGGATGTCCGGGAAGTTGCGGTGAAGTTGGTGCTCCAGAGGAAGTCGTTGAATGTTCCGGTCTGGGTGCCCGTGACCAGATCCGGGGTTTGGCCGGCCCGGATGGCGGTGATTTCGCCCGTCGCCGGATCCAGTTCCAAATACCCCGAGGCCGGGCACGAGGCCTTGTAGGCGTAGTCACACGACTGCGATCCGAACAAGCCGATCCGCTCGCCAAATAAGAAATTGTAGGTGCGGATGGAGTATGTGCAGGCCGAGAGGACCCAGCCGTCGGGCAGCGGGAC
>CAITMP010000529.1 GCA_903893525.1 uncultured Acidobacteriia bacterium
GTTGCCGGTTCCCACGAAGTACAAATTGAGTTCGGGATCGTAAGTCCCCGTAATCCAAGGATGTCCGCCCCCGAAATCAGCAGCGTATTGGCTGGGCCACGTGTCAAATCCAGGCTCGCTCTTTGCCGGGGTCACGCGCCATTTCCATTGCAGAGCCCCGGTTTCGGGATCGTGCGATTCAACAAACGCCGGTATGTCGAGCGAATCGCCACCCGTGGCAATGATCACGTGGTTCCGGATGATAATCGGCGCGACGCTGGAAAAGTAAAGCTGCTTGCTATCGGCGATCGGAATTGCGAGACGCTGCTTCCCGGTGTCGGCGTCGAGCGAAATGAGAACGTTGTCGATGGTAACGAAAAACAACCGGTTTCCTTGGAGCGCCACCCCCCGGTTGCCCGTGCGGGGCATATCCCCTTTGGATTCGCGGTAGAAGTGCCACACCTCCCGGCCCGTGCGCGCGTCCACCGCCCAAACGTTGTCGAGCGACGTAATATACAAAACGCCGTCCACCATCAACGGCGTGGCCGAAAGGCGGACACCGTATGCCGGAGCGCCGCTGGTCAGCTTCGTCGACCAAGCGGCTGCCAGATTCCCGATGTTCGCGCTGTTGATTTGAGTGAGGGGCGAGAACCGCCTCCCGGAGTAGTCCCCGTTGTAGGTGGGCCACGAATCCACCATGGGTTGTGCCAATATGGGTTGCGCCAATAATGCCTGAGCCACAAGCAGCCCTGAAACGACAAGCGCTGCGTGGAAGATTCGACGCGTCACTTGGACCTCTCCTTGGTAAGAGTGGAGAGGAACGCCGTGACATTGTGCATGTCGGCATCCGTCAAAACCGGGTAAAGGTCGTAGTGCGCCTGCAACGGGTCGTGGATTTCCACCTTGGTGTCGTCGTCCAGTGCGATCTCGCGGCGGGTTCCGGATTGCTCCTTCAGCGTGAGCCGGAATTCGTCGATTCGTTCCAGCGTGCCGGACACACCAGGCGGCGTCACCGACACGGTCCGGGGTGTCTTCGAGCGGCGTGGGCTCAGCCAGAGCGATTGCAGCACGGACGGATCGTATTTTGCCCCGATCCCCGCAAGGTCGCCGTCCGTCGAGTGGCATTTGGCACAGCGCGCACCAAAGTACTCTTGGCCCTCGATAGGGTCTCCTGTGAGGATTTCCAGAAAGTCCTGATTGCCTTTGCCCGCCACGGACACCAGAAGCACCCGAAGCCAGACGCCCAAGTCCCCGATCTGGGATTTCGCAAGCGACGCGTCGGGGTGAACCGCCAGTTTTCCGGCGGCCTGGTCACGGCGGACCATCGCGGATCGTATCAAGTCCGTGGCCGGATTGGTGCCACGTCCGGCAGGTCCGTGGCAATTCGAGCAACGGGCCGCGAAAAGCGCCGAGCCGCGTTCCACAGCCTCGTCGTCCTGGTTGCTGGCACTGATGGCCGCTCGGCTGGGAAGTTGCGCCGCCATCGGCAATGCCAGCGCGAGGGTAAGCAAAAATCTCATGGATTCCGCTCCATCAGCTTGTAGCCGACCGTGGGAACCCCGTCGGGAACCACGACGTGATACCCGGACTGCAAATAGTCTTCCATTTCGTGGAAGCGCAGACGGGACCGGTCGCTGCCCGGCCAGTTTTTCAGGATGTAGCTTTCGGTAAAGTCGTGCCAAACTACCCATTTCGGAGGGTTGGACCGCAGACTGGTGATCGCGGATCGGGCATCGGCATCGGACATCATCCCTGGCTGGAGCCAGGCATAACGGGTCGGATTTTCCACGCCAAGCGCGAAGTAGAGCGCGGGCAGGTATGGGTAGACAAAAACCCGGTCGCCGGGGTGGGTAACTTCGAGCAAATCCTTCAGGGTGAGGAAGTGGAGGCGCGAGACCTGCAGCATTCCGACCGGAGTTTCGATACTCTTCAGCTTTTCCTTCGGCCAGGCGACGGCTGTGGCACCAACGGCGAGTAAGATCGCAACCACGCCAAGCCACGGTTGCACCCGTCGCGGAACCGATGCAGCGGCCAGAACCCAGAAAAATGCCATGGCAAACAGAAGTTGGGCCCCTCCGAAGCGCGGATAGCAGGCCGCAAGGGCGGCAACTGCGGCCACCAGCACCGGGCGCCGCACCCGAGCGACGATGCCGGCAAGAATCGCGATTGGCGGGAGAAGCGCCGGAAGGATGGAATCGACGTAGTGAATGAGATCGGAGGCCCGAAAGCTTTGAAAAGCCAAGTGCAGCGCACCCCAGGGAAGCCGGTTAGCCGCCGAGTAGTGGGCCGCGTCCCAAACGAGCGAGTGGATGAGGGAGCCGAGCGCGCCGTGGGCAATGAGAACCGCCAGGGCCGGGACCGTAACCAGCCCCATACCGGCCAAGTAGGGCCGCAACCGTACGAAGAACCCCAGTGCGATTGCGACCAGGAGCAGTGGGGGCGTGATCCAAGCCGCCACGGCAGCCAGCATTCCGGCCAACACCGGACGGCGATCGACGAAACAGAGTGCAAGGAGGGCAAAAGTATTGCTATCCCAACGATGGGTGATATAGACAGGGTAGAGCGTGGTTAGAAGCACCGCGAGGTACAAAAACGATGCCCCAACCGCGAGTGTTACAGTCGCGGTTCGTCCCACAAGGGAATGTATCGCAGCGCAGGTTGCCGCCAATTCGAGACAAAGGACCGCACGGGCTGCTGGCAGGGAGGTACCGAAGAAATGGAATACCGCACCTTGGAGCCAGAAGACACCCGGGCCGGTGATCGCGAAAAAGTCCCTGTACGGGGCCTGTCCCAATGCCACCCGGCGGGCCCCCTCCAAGTAAATGCCCTCGTCCAGCGAAAGGTAAAACCAGTGGCCGAAACGCAGCCAGAGGAGGGGCAGCGCGAGGGCGAAGACGAGCGCCGAACTAAGTGGTCTTCTTAAAAGTGAACTCACGGACAGCCTCAAGGCGTTCCTGTGTCACCTTGAACTTGATCTCGTCCCCGGCGATGGTGCCCTTGTACGTGATTTCCGTAACCTGGCCCTCCTCGGCGAGGGAGTCGTAGCCGGCGATTCCGAGCGGGTCGACGCCGTTGCTGAGGACCACCATGAAAGTGAGGGTGATGTTATCGCCGTCGAGCTTGGATTCGGCGATGCGGAGGTTCCCGTTGGTGTTCTGGAGCGTGCCTGTGATCTTGGCACCGTCCTGCTTGATGTTCAGGGTCTGCTTCAGATTGATGCACTTCCAAGCGCCGGAGAAATCGGCCCCGAAAGACGTAAGAGCGGCGAGAACGGTTAAGGCCAGAAGCTGCAATGCGCGTTTCACAGTTGAATCCTCACCATCCAATATAGCGCTCGCCCGGACCGGTTCGCCACGAGGCGAGACTTCGGAGGAAATATCCTCTACAATTAGGGTCGGATCACAACCCATGGGACCTCTGTCGGAGTGGTTGCGGGAGTTCACGGAATTCATCGCGCGAGCGGCCAAGCCCATAGTCGGGCGCATCGCGTGGCAGCCGCCCAAATGGATCGCCTCAGCCGGCCAGCGATTGGCAGTCGCAAGGCAATGGCTGCTTGCCGACCGCTGGCGGTGGATCACCCTCGTCTCCATGCTGGTCCTCCTGACGGCCGGAACCTATTGGTACAAGCACCGCCCCGTTCCCAACTACGCCGGTTACACGGTCGCAGCCCCGGCGCTCACGGAATTCGATGAAAACGGCAACGCCACCATACATCCGCTGGAAGTCGAGTTTTCCGAGGCAGCCGCGCCGCTCCAGCAGATCGAAAAGGTCGTCACCGCAGGCATCGCCATCTCTCCGGCCATTCCGGGAAAATGGTTCTGGCTGACCGACCGCAAGCTACAATTCACTCCAAGGAACGACTGGCCCGTCGACGGTGCCTTTTCGGTCCAGATGGACAAGAAGCGCTTCCTAGCCAAGGACGTGCTTTTGGAAGACTACAATTTTGATTTCCGCAGCGCCGCCTTCACCGCCAAGCTTCTCGAAAGCCGCTTCTACCAGGACCCGCGCAACCCCAACCTGAAAAAGGTTGTCTCGGCTGTCCAGTTCAGCCATCCGGTCGATACACAGGCCTTCGAGACGCGTGTCTCCCTCGAAGCCGCCGCCGACGCCCAGTATCTCGGACTGAAACCCGACAGCAGCCATTTCACCGTCGCGTACGACAAGTTCAAGCTCCAGGCCAGCATCCATTCGGCAGCGTTGGAGATGCCTCGTGACGACACCAAAATGACGGTGCGCGTCGGCAAGGGAATCCGCGCCGCGCGGGGCGGCAACACCACGAAGGAGGAACTGTCCGCCACTGTTACGGTTCCCGGGCGCACCAGCCTCAAGTTCAGCGGCGCGTTCATGACTGTGGTCGACAACGCCCGCTACGAGCCCGAGCAGATTCTGATGCTGAACAGTTCCTCGCCGGTCGCCGAGCGGTCGTTCACGGCAAAGGTGGCGGCATGCGTTCTCCCCGAGCGCCATCCCCGGCAGCCGCCGGAGCAATTGGAACCCTACCGGTGGGACGATCCCGCGCAAGTGGGCAATGAGGTCCTGCCCAAGTGCAGCGCCATGCCGCTGACCTATGTGGCCTCCGAGACTGCCGGCGAGACATCCCACGGCTTCAAGTTCCGGGGACCCGTCGGTCGCTACGTCTTCCTGTTAGTCCAAGCCGGCGTGGATGGCACCGGCGGCTATATTTCCGGCAAGCCCTATGCCGCCACCTTCGTCATCCAGCCCTACCCGCAGAAGTTGACGTTCCTCGGCAGCGGGTCGCTGCTCTCGCTGTCCGGGGACAAGAAACTGGGATTTCTTGCCCGCGATGTGGACCGGGTCCAAATCGAAGTGGCGCGCGTCCTTCCGGGCCAGGTCCAGCATCTGGCCCCGATCATGGGGAACTACGCCCATCCCAACGTTTGGCCGAATGTCCAGGACCAGATCGCCGAGCGATTCCTAACTGTCCGTGACTACAGCGGCAAGGCTCCGGGCAAGCCGACCTACGACAGCATCGACCTTGGCCAGTACCTGCGCGCGGGGGGCCAGAACCGGGGCTTGTTTGTTGTCCGCGTCCGCTCAGCGCCACCCAAGGAGGACTCGTCCGATCAAGAGAATGACGACGACGGCTCGGCCGCCGGACCCAACGATGCCAGGCTGGTCCTTGTGACCGACCTCGGCTTCATCGTCAAGCGTGCCAAGGACGGCGGACGCGACGTGTTCGTGCAGTCCATCCGTACCGGTCTGCCCGTCGAAGGCACCCGCGTGGAGCTTTCCGGGGCGAACGGGCAGCCCATCGCCGCGGCCACCACCGACGGCAACGGCCGTGCGCAACTGCCGCCGGTCGATCTCCGCCACGCCCGTCGGGAAAAGAATCCGCTAATGATCGTGGCCCAGAAGGACGGCGATTTCTCCTTCATGCCCCTGGACATGTACCGGGGCTTGGACCTCTCGCGCTTCGACACCGGCGGTGTGGAAAACGCCGGTTCGTCCCAGCAGCTCGGGGCCTATTTGTTCAGCGACCGCGGAATTTACCGGCCGGGCGAGACCGCGCATTTGGGTTTGATTGTTCGCACTGCGGACTGGAAAGGGAATGTCGCAGGCCTGCCGGTCGAACTGGAAATCACAGATCCGCGTGGCTCGCTGGTGAGCAGCACGCCCGTAAAACTTTCCACCATGGCCTTCGACGAGGTGCCGTACACCAGCCAGGTCTCATCGCCCACCGGCATCTACCAGGCCTCCGCACTGCTGGTCAAGGACGCGCGCCACAAGGAAATCATCGGCACCACCACCTTCAAAGTGCAGGAATTCGAGCCGGACCGCATGAAGGTGCGGCTCGACCTTTCCGAAAAGCCCATCGAAGGCTGGCTCAAGCCAGGTGACGTGAAGGCACGGGCGACAGTGGCGCATCTTTTCGGCGACCCCGCCACCGGTCGCCGAGTGGAGGGCGAATTGAGCTTGACGGCCGTGCTCCCGAGGTTCGCAAAATATCCCGAATACCGTTTCCAAACCGGCGAGGTACTGACGGAGCCCTTCCGTGAAGCTCTGAAACCGGCCGTCACCGATGACAAGGGCGTGGCCGAGTTCCAAATCGACCTTACACGGTTTGTTGGCCGGGCCTACCGGCTCAACCTCCTGACCCGGGCCTTCGAGGCCGAAGGCGGCCGCAATGTCGCCGCCCAGAATTCGGCCATCATCTCCGAGGCCGCCTATTTGGTGGGCGTGAAGGGCGACGGCGACATGGGCTTCGTCAGTCGAGGCAGTGCACGGCAGGCCCATTGGCTCGCCGTCAACCAGGAGTTGATTCCCGTCGCGGCGGAAAACCTGTCCTTGGACTGGGTCCAGCGCAAATACGTCTCGGTGCTCACACAGCAGTACGATAAGACCTTCCGCTACGTTTCGCGGCTCAAGGAAACGGTCCGGAACACGCGCAAGGTGCGGATCGCACCCGGCGGCTCCAACATCCCGCTGCCCACCACGGAACCGGGCGATTTCGTGCTCATCCTTCGCGACTCCAACGGTGCCGAACTCAACAAGCTCAACTACAGCGTGGCCGGCGACGCCAATCTCTCCGCCGCCCTCGACAAGAACGCCGAACTTCAGGTGCGCCTCGACAAGCCCGCGTACGCGGCGGGCGACACGATTTCCGTCAGCATCCGGGCCCCCTACATCGGGGCCGGGCTGATCACCATTGAGCGCGACCGTGTGTTCCAGTCGCAATGGTTCAAGACCTCCACCACCAGCACGGTCCAGAAGATCCAACTGCCGAAGGATTTCGAGGGCAACGGCTACGTCAGCGTCCAGTTTGTGCGCGATCCCTCGTCGGACGAGATCTTCGTGAGCCCGCTTTCATACGGAGTGGCCCCGTTCGCGGCGGATCTGACGGCGCGGACCCAGTCCGTCAGTCTGACAGCACAGAAGGAGGTCAAGCCGGGCACGAACCTGTCCATCCGGGTGGTCCCAGGCGAGGCGTCCCGCGTGGCCGTGCTCGCGGTCGACGAGGGAATCCTGCAAGTGGGCAGATACAAGAACCCCGATCCGCTTGGCTACTTCTTCCAGAAAAAGATGCTGGAAGTCGATACCTCGCAGATCCTCGACCTGATCCTCCCCGAGTTCAAGAAGTTCCTCTCCCTGGCGGCACCCGGCGGGGACGCCGACGGCGGCTTCGCACGGCACCTGAACCCGTTTGCGAAGAAACGCAAGCCCCCGGTTGCCTGGTGGTCGGGCGTGGTGGATGTCGGTCCGGGCGGACAAACGTTCCAATACAACGTGCCGGACTACTTCAATGGGCGCATCCGCCTGGTGGCCATCGCGGTCAATTCGCGCAAGGTCGGCGTGGCGGAAACCGGGACCGATGTCAAGGGCAATTTCATTCTTACGCCCAATGTCCCCAACATGGTTGCTCCCGGCGACGAGTTCACAGTCAGCGTCGGGGTGTTCAACAATTTGCCCGGAAATGGACCGGTCCATGTGGAACTGCAGGCGGGACGGGAACTCGCCATGCAAGGGGCGAGCGGGGTCGACCTCCAAGTGGCGTCCAAGAAGGAAGGCACGGCAGAGTTCCGCCTGAAGGCCAACGCGGTTCTCGGCTCGGCGTCCATGAAGTTCGTGGCGCGGCGGGGCAATGCCGAGGCCCATCTGGAGGAATCCGTCAGCATACGCCCCGCTGTGGCCTACCGGACCCAAGTAACGCTCGGCAGTTTCGACCGGGCGTCCACATCGGTTCCCCTCACGCGGGATCTGTACGTCGAAAACAGGCAGGTGGACGCCGCCGTGTCGTCGGTGCCGCTGGTCTGGGGCCAGGGGCTGGTCGCATGGCTCGGCGACTACCCGTACAGCTGCACGGAGCA
>CAITMP010000530.1 GCA_903893525.1 uncultured Acidobacteriia bacterium
CACCCGGCCCGACGTCGGCTTCAACCCCACGCAACCGCAATACGCCGCCGGAATCCGAATCGAGCCTCCGGTATCGCTCCCCATCGCGAAAAATACCGCACCGGCCGCAACCGTCACACCCGACCCGCCGCTGGACCCGCCCGGAATCCGCGACGGATCATACGGATTGCGGATCGGCCCGAAATGAGGGTTGTCGCACGTCACACCGTAGGCGAATTCCTGCATGCCGGCCTTGCCAGCCAACACCGCGCCAGCGTTCCGCAGAAGTTCGTAGACCGCGCTGTCGGAATCCGGGATGTGGTCTGCAAAAATCTTCGAGCCGACGGTCGTGCGGATCCCCTTCGTCTGGAAAACGTCCTTGAGCGCGTAGGGGATGCCGTGCAGCGGACCGCGGTCCAAGCCGGACGCCAGCTCGGCATCCGCTTGGGCGGCCTGTTCGAGCGCCAAATCGGCCGTCACCGTGACGTAGGCATTGAATTTCGGCTGCTGCACATCGATTTCGGCCAAGGCGGCCCGGGTCAATTCCACTGATGAAACTTCGCGCACGCGAAGCTTGGCCCCAGCTTGTTCGATGGTCATCATCTTCCGGTCACCGCCGCCTCAGAGAGGGTAATCGCCGGCTCCACATCCAGCCTCAGCTTCGCCAGCAGAGGCGCGAACGACTCCTCGAGCCCGCTCAATGCCGGAGCGATTCGGGCAACGGCCTCCTCCGGAATATCCAACGCCCTCGCGCGGGCCAGCGCTTGCCAATCGGTCATCACGCATTACTATAAGCCAATGGATGGTTTGGCGGGCGGAAGCCGATTGTTCGTCTATGGGACTCTCCGCTCCAACTTCGAAAATCCGTATGCCCGGCGGCTGCGCAGCGCGGCATTGTTGCTGGGAACCGCCACTGTTTCCGGGGCGATCTTCGATCTCGGCCGCTATCCCGGCTACCGTTCCGATCTTGCGGGCGAAGTCACTGGCGAACTGTACGAATTGGGCGAACCCGATAGCCTCCTGGCCGTTCTCGACGATTACGAGGGCCCGGAGTACCGCCGTATCCTTATAAATGTCGCCGAATTCGGCCCCGCATGGATCTACGAACTGGTGGCGGTGCCGCCCAACGCGCCCCAAATCCTCTCCGGCGACTACCTGACCCAATGAAACTGTCCCACCGCGTCCAATACGGAGCTGAAACCAACCGGCTCTCGCAAATCCTTGCCGCCAAGCGCCGCGACGGCATCCCGGTCCTCGATCTGACGGAATCGAATCCCACACGCGCCGGAATTGTCTATCCCGAAGGCTTCCTTTCCGCACTTTCCGACCCCGCCGTGCTCCGCTACGAGCCCGAGCCCTTCGGACTCCCCGCCGCACGCGAGCGCATCGCCGCCGAATACGCCATGCCGTTCGACCAAGTCGTCATGACGGCGAGCACCAGCGAGGCCTACTCGTGGATCTTGAAGCTGCTATGCGATCCCGGCGATGAGATTCTCGTCCCGCGCCCCTCCTACCCGCTCTTCGAGTACCTGGCCGCACTGGAAAACGTGGTGGTCCGCCCCTACCCGCTCTTCCACGACCACGGTTGGTTTATCGACTTCCACGCCCTGGAGCAGGCGCTCACGCCCCGGACGCGTGCCATCGTCCTCGTCAATCCCAACAATCCCACGGGCCATTTCATCCGCCGCCACGAGCTAGGCCAATTGGTGGAACTGCGCGACCGCCACAACATCGCCATCATTTCGGACGAAGTCTTCGCCGGATACCAACTCGATCCGGCCCCCGACAGCGTCCTCACACTGCGAGGCATCGCCGATTTCGCTCTCGACGGCCTTTCGAAACTGGCAGGCCTCCCCCAGATGAAACTGGCATGGATGCTGCTCCGCAAGCCGGTGCCGGAGCTGGAGATCATCGCCGACACCTATCTTTCTGCCGGAACGCCGGTTCAGACGGCCCTCGGGGCGCTGCTGGAACTGCGCGAGCCGATCCGGCGGCAGATTCTGGACCGGGCTCGGGTGAATCTGGCCGCGCTGGACCGGAAGCTTGTTGTCGAAGCCGGCTGGTACGCCGTCGTCCCTGTTTTGGATGAGGAGGAAACCGCCGAAAGGCTTCTGGTGGAGCACAATGTCCTCGTCCAACCGGGCTATTTCTACGATTTTGAAAAAAGCGGGTATCTGGTACTCAGCCTCCTCACACCTCCCGATGTCTTCGCAAAGGGAGTCGACGCACTCCGGCATTGCCGGTAAACTGGAATTTGGCTTTCCCGCAACAATTTCAGATCGGTGACGTGAAGATCGCTCCCGCCACGGTGCTCGCGCCGATGGCCGGCGTCACCGACACGGTCTTCCGCCGCTTTATCCGCAACCTTGGCGGCTGCGGTCTGATCATGACCGAGTTCACCAGTTCCCACGGCGTCAGTGCGCACCTCCGCTCGGAGGGGAAATCCGCCAAGAACCCGAATCGAACCTTGGCCAGATACCTCGCCTTCGCGCCCGACGAACACCCCATCTCCGCCCAACTCTTCGGTGCCGACCCCGAAGTGATGGCCGACGCCGCCCGTGTCTGCCAGGACCTCGGTTTCGACATCCTCGACATCAACTTCGGCTGCCCCGTAAACAAGGTGGTGAAGTGCAATGGCGGCTCGGGACTCCTGCGCGACCTCCAGCTAGTGGAAAGAATCCTAAGAGCCGTCCGCAAGGCGATTTCCATCCCGTTCACGTGCAAATTTCGCGCGGGCTGGAACGATTACGAACTGGTGATGGTCCAGATGGCGAAGCTTGCCGAGGATTGCGGCCTGCAGGCGGTGGCGCTCCACCCCCGCACCCGGGAACAGGGCTATTCCGGCAAGGCGGACTGGACCCGGATCGCAGCGATCAAGGACGCTGTGAGAATCCCCGTAATCGGCAACGGCGACATCGTCACGCCACAGGATGCGGTGCGGATGATCCAGGAAACCGGCTGCGATGCGGTGATGATTGGTCGCGCCGCCTCGTCCAACCCGTGGATCTTCCGGCAGATTGAGCAGTATCTGGCCACCGGAACGTACACGGAGCCGACCCACCGGGACCGCTACGACATGATGCGGACCTATTACTCGATGCTGCTGTCGCGCCGCGAAAACGATTCGGTGGGCAAGATGAAGCAGTTCGCCACGTATTTTACCCATGGCATCCGCGGTGGGGCCAGTCTGCGGACCAGCATTTACCAAACGAAGGATGCGGTGGAAATCATGGGCCTGGTGGATGAGTTTTTCAGCGAGGAACGCCACTACGAACCGCCATCGCTGGTGGAACCCGCCCCGGAATACGCCTGCGCCTAGGGAAGCAAATTGCCGGTCACACGCGGCGAAAAACTATATTTCCTTTGCTGTCAACGTTTTTGCCCGTTGGAAGGGCTGGATGCGGGAGCACCCGTACTAGTCTGTATGCGGGAGCAAACCTCATGCAAAGCGAAATTCTGGAACTCCGGCGTCAACTTGTCCACGAGATCCAACCCCAGGGCGTAATCGAACTGGCGTTGTTCGACGAGATTCTTGCAGCTTTGGTCCGCCTGCGCCGTTGTGCGCAACGGGAACTGGCGCTGGACCCGGATATGGACGAAGACACGCAAAAGGACATCGACCGGCAACGCACCCTCGCGCATGCGCTGTTGTTGCGCTCCAACGCGGAACTTCGGCGACTGCGCAAAGACCGCCCGGAAACTGCAATCGAGCCCGCCGAACAGCCGGCATCGGCCCCGGTTCCAGATCCCAGCACTCCCCGCGGAGCCCAATGCCCCTGCGGATCGGGCCTGAAGTACAAACGCTGCCACGGCTGGAACGCCCCGGCGGCCCAAAGCGCCAGGCCCGCGCCGAATCTACGAAATGATATCCTTGATCACTTCGCCCCGGATCTCCGTTAGACGCTCCTTGCGCCCCAGGTGCATGAAGCTCAGCGCATCCTGGTTCAGGCCCAGTTGGTAGAGCAGAGTGGTGTGCAGGTCCCGGAAGTGCACCGGATTTACGGTCGCCTTCAGCCCGATGTCGTCGGTGGCACCATAGACCGTGCCGCCCTTGAAGCCGCCGCCCGCCACCCACATCGAGAATCCGGTGTTGTGGTGGTCGCGCCCCTTGCTTTTTTCCGATTCCGGCGAGCGCCCGAATTCCCCGCCCCACAATACGATGGTCGAATCCAGTAGTCCGCGGCGCTTCAAGTCCTTGATCAGCGCGGCAACGGGCTTGTCGGTCCAGCTCGCCATCCGCAGGTGGTTGTCCTCGATGTCGTTGTGGGCGTCCCATTCCGCCTCCGGACCGCCTCCACCGGACACCACGGTCACGAAACGCACGCCGTTTTCCACCATCCGCCGAGCCATCAGGCAACGGCGGCCGTAATCGTCGGTGAGCGGGTTGCCGACCCCGTACAGATCCAGCGTCTCCTTCGGCTCATTTGAAAGGTCGAAAACCTTCGGAGCCTCGGTCTGCATTTTGAACGCCGTGTCGTAGGCCGACATGCGTGCTGCAAATTCCAGATCCTCGCCCGGCATGCCCGCTTCATTCAAATCGCGCAGCAACCTGATCGAACGCCGCCGCTCGTCCAACGACACGCCCTTCGGCAAGTCCAGATTCAGCACCGGCTTCGTGCCCGGCCGGAACATCGTCGGCTGGTACACCGAGGGCAGGAATCCATTGGTGTACATCGGCACACCGGCCTCCTGCGCGCCATGCGAATCCGGCATCACCACATACGCCGGCAGATTTTCCGCCTCCGACCCCAACCCGTACACCACCCAGCTCCCCATCGCCGGAAATCCGGGAATTACGCGTCCCGTCATCATCTGGTACTGCGCCGCGGAATGCACCACCATGTCGCCGTGCATCGACCGGATCATGCACAGCTCATCGGCCACCTCCGCCTGATGCGGGAACAGGTCCGAAATCTCAATGCCCGACTTGCCGTACTTCTGGAAAGTCCGCTTCGTGCCGAGAATCCTCGACGCCGTGTTCACATTCTGGTATTGGACATCGCCGAATTCCGCCGGACGCTTCTGCCCGTCCAACTTGTTCAGCAGGGGCTTGGGATCAAACGTCTCCAAATGGGACGGTCCGCCCGCCATGAACAGGAAAATGACCGATTTCGCTTTCGCGTGCGCCGGTTCGTGCGGTGCCTTGGGTGCCAAAGGGTTGAATTTGGCCGCGCGAAGCTGCTCTTGCGCCGTCATGGCGGCAAACGCGACCGAGCCCATCCCGCAGAAGCAATCGGTCAGAAACTCGCGGCGGTTGCGGTTGTATCGGGTGTGCATTCTAGTTCACGTAGAGGAAAGCGTTCAGGTTGAAAACATCCAGAGCCATTTCCTTCAGACGAAGGGGATCGGCAGGCTTTTCGTCCAAGTACGTGGCTGCCAGGCGCTTTTCCTTTTCGGTAGGCGAGCGACCCACCGCCAGCCGCCAAGCCAAATCGATCCGTTCGGCATCCGTTTTGGCTTCCGCAATCAGGCGCGAAGCGAAGGATTGCGCCAAATCATTCGACAACTGGCCATTCAGCAATTCCAAGGCCTGCGGCGCGTGGGTCGATTGCTCCCGGCGCGAGCACGAAAGCTGCATGTCGGGGGCATCGAATACCCCCATGAACGGGAGTTGCAGATTCCGCTTGTAAATCATATACAAGGTGCGGCGGTCGTATTGGGACTTGTCCTTGGTCGCGACCCAATATTGCGGACGCTTCAGCATCTTCACCAGATCCTGGTCGATGGGAATCAGCACGCTGGGTCCGCCGATGTCGCCCTTCAGCCGACCCGAAACCGCCAGCATCGAATCGCGGATCTCCTCGGCCTCCAGCCGACGGCGGGGAAACTTCCACAGGAGCGAAACTTCGGCATCCTTTTCCATGCCGACTTTCTCCGCCGGAGACTGGCTGGATTGCCGGTAAGCGCTCGACATCAGGATCATCCGGTGGATCGGCTTCATCCTCCAACCCGATTCAACGAACTTGTTCGCGAGGAAATCCAGCAGCTCCGGATGCGTGGGCTTGGCGCCCATGCGCCCGAAATCATTGGCCGTGGAAACGATGCCCCTGCCGAAATGGTACTGCCAAACACGGTTGACCATCACGCGTGCGGTGAGCGGATTCGCCGGGTCTGCAACCCAGCTGGCCAAACGGGTCCGGGGCTTTTCGGCATCGAGGGGAGCTTCCGGGGTATTTTCCGGCAGCAGAATCCCCAGTGGACGGGCACCGACGGCCTCCACCGGCTGCAGGTAGTCGCCCTTGAACAAGGTGTGGACCGGGCTGAGTTTTTTCGGATCGTTCTTGACCGCGTAGATGGCCGTCATCGGTGGCGGCATCTTTTCATCGATCGCGTCCAACTGGGTTTGAATTTTCCCCTTCTCCTCCTCCGTGGCTTTGCGCATGCTGAATTGGAGACGGCGCAGTTCGGTGGTGAGGGGGTCGACGACGGCCTTCCACGCGGCCTGCTCCTCGGCTGACGCCCGGATCAGGTCGTTTTCATTGGTCTGTGCGAAAAAGCCCTGCAAACGGTAGTAGTCGGATTGGCGGAAGGGGTCGAATTTGTGGTCGTGGCAGCGCGAACAGCCAACGGTGACACCGAGGAATCCGGCACCGACGACATTGGTCATTTCGGTGAGCACTTCATTGCGGGACGACGCCACGTTCTGGTTTCCGGCGTTCTTGCGCAGTGGGCCGAGGCGGTTGAAGCCGCTGGCGACCATCAGGGTTTCGTTGTTTGGATCGATCTCGTCGCCCGCCAGCTGCTCCTTGATGAATTGGTCGTAAGGCTTGTCGTCGTTGAAGCTCTTCACCACGTAGTCGCGGAAGCGGTAGGCGTCCGGACGGTGCATGTCGTATTCGTAGCCATCCGATTCGGCGAAACGCACGACGTCCAGCCAGTGCCGTCCCCACTGTTCGCCGTAGCGCGGCGAGGCAAGCAGGCGTTCGACCAAATTTTCCCAAGCTTTAGGCGATTCGTCCTTGAGGAAGGCGTCCACCTCCTCCGGCGTGGGGGGGAGACCGGTCAGATCGTAAGTCACGCGCCGGATCAGGGTGGCCTTCGAGGCGGGCGGGGCGGGGCGGAGTCCGGCCTTCTTCAGGCCGTCGAGGACGAAGGCATCCACGGGGGTCTTGACCCAAGCCTTGTCGATGGCGGCGGAAACCACCGGCGGAACCGCATTCTTGCGCGGCTGGAACGCCCAATAGGCGCGCTCGGCAGGCTTGTAGACGCCGAGGGGCGCGACTTTCTCAGGCGCGTTCTCAGCAGCGAACAGGACAGCGGCCATGACTGCAAGTGCGATCAACTTTTTCATCGGATCGAACAACCGTATATTTGGGAGCCTATCACAAACGGGCAAAGAAATCGCCCCACCAAGGTTGGGATTCGGGAGGGAACTTCGTCGGGTGCCAGGCCGCCGGCACTTGCCGCATCCGACAATACCAGGAGTGATCTGGATTCCGTTGAATCCGCCTATGATAGAATCAGGCGGTTCTGTTTCGGCAAACTGAAGGATACAAGCCGACAGATTCAAGGAAAAAAAGATGCGGTTTGAGACGATAATCGGCAGGAAACAAAAACGATTTCAGCACACCCTGATTTTGGGGCTAGCTGCAATCACAATGGTACTCGGAACGTCGGCGTCTGCGATGGCCGGTGAAATCCTCCTTGTCAATGGATTCGACCCATCGAACGACTACGCCTATTCGACATTCGCATATTCACCCGATGGGTCTGGAGGCTTTTCAGCATCGGGACGGACTGTGCTCACTTCGCAAGCACCGTACAACGGATTGCTGGTACAGGGACCACAGGGACAATCCGTTCCGTACCTCTGGGAAACCGACACCACCGGAGGCTTCAGCCGTTACACCCTGTCAGGCACTCTCCAACTGCACTTCGATGGCAATCGCGACCATAGCGTATTCGCGATCGATTTCATCGATAAGACCGGACAGGCGGTGGAAGATCCTGCAGGCAATTTCTACGCCCATCAGGGGGGGACAAATCGACTCCTCAAGATTAGCCCTGACGGCACGGTAAGCCTGATTGCCAACGGTCAGGCGGTGGGGATGGCTTGGGGTCCCGATGGCCTCCTTTACATGGCGGACGATAGTGGATTCATCCATAGGTACTCCACCAGCGGGACCGAGCACCCGGCCTTTGGGACTTGGGACGTAAGCGACTACCAGCCAACGGTTCTCGGGTTCGACAGCCATGGAAACCTGTTCGGACTGGTGAGCCAAACAAAGATAGTGAAATGGAGCGCCGACGGGACCTACCAAGGCGTTTTCGCCAGCGGGCTCCCGAATAACATCTACTCCACTTTCGGCGTACGCAACAGTTTCGCGATCGACGGCAACGACAACATCTTTTTCCTGCAGGCATGGGGATCCCTTTACAAGATCAGCCCGACGGGCACAGTGACACTGTTCGACAACACCAACGATATGTTCATGAGTTCGGTGGCCGTCATCAACGATGGCGTTACGCCTGAGCCCTCCACGGGACTCCTCTTGTTAGGCGGGGGATGCATCCTAGCAGTGGCTCGGCGGCGTTCGAGGTCCTCTTGAGTGAAGTGCAGTCGTGATTCAGCTGACCGGGCCGCGCAGGCATAGTGCTGGCCCGGACCGCAATTTACATCAAATCACCAGATGGACATTGTTCTTGGGGCGGGAGATGGGGACAATTATCTCAGCCCCATGAAGAAATCGGCTGTCCACGTGTTCCCCGTCGCTCTCGCCCTGCTGGGCGTCGTCGCTCTCGCCCAGAATCCCCAAGGTCCACCCATCCGCAGGGCCGACTGGATCAAGTTCAATCCGGTCACTGCGCTTACCGCCGAAACCTTCGCGCATCCGCCCGCAGTAGACCTGCCGTGGGTCCGGATGAACATGCCCCCGACGGCGGATCCGGAGGAGCTTGCCGCCGAGGTCCGGGCGCTGCGCGGCTACGGCATCGCGGGTGTGGAAATTGGCCAGGGAGCCTTCCCGAACAACGAACAGCTGGTGGCACTGCTCAAGGCGGCGAATGAAGCCGGCGTCAAGGTCAGCCTGAGTCACGGTCCGACGCAAAATCCGGCGGGCTATTCCATCGACGACGACCATGCGCGGAAGACCCTTGTTGTCGGCAAGGCGATTGTGAACGCCGGTTCGACGTTTGAAGGGCACCTGCCCGCCCCCACGCTGACGGCTGCCGGACGGAGCGGATTCGGCGGCTTGCCCCAAGCCGGACGCGGTCCTGTCGTTGGACCACCGGCCGGACGCGGCGGTGGCGGACGTGGCGGTCCCCAGCCCGGCCGGGCGACGTTGGTCGCGCTGCTCGCATACCGGTGCACCCAGACTCCCTGCCCGGCGACGGGTCCGGCGGAATTGGACAAATCTTCGGTGGTCGATTTGACATCGACGATCACCAATACCAATAAAGCCGGGATTCTGGGAGGTACAAGCGCGGGCGACATCCGCTGGACCGCGCCAGCCTCCCCCGTCGGCACCCAATGGCAGCTGATCGCGTTCTGGGCCCGCGGCGTGTTCGCCCAACCCGACCCCTTCAGCGACGAGGGCTATACCCAACTGATCCAGAGCATGGAAACCGGCCTTAGCCCGGAAGTGAAGGAACTGTTGAAAGCCAACGGGGGCGATATCTTCTATGACTCCCATTCGGTGGACCGTGGCAGCCCCGACGAACTCTGGACCAACAAGATGGCACAGGAGTTCCAAGCCCGCCGCAAGTACCCCCTGATCCCCAACCTTCCGGCGCTTTTCCAGGACATCTTTTCCTTCAACGACGGCAGCGCGCCGCGGGTCCGCAACGACCTGTACGCCGTCCGGGGCGACATCTGGCTGGAGAAACAAATCGCCCCGCTCCGGCAATGGGTGCGCAAATACAACAACGTGCTCCGCGTGCAGGTGGAGGGCGAGGCCAGCATGACCACCCCGATCACCGACATGGTGCTGGCTACCGCAGCCGTGGACCGGCCCGAACACGAGAACCTGTTCGTCGGCGACGAGGTGGACAACTATCTCCCGATGGCGTCGGCCAACCACATGACCGGCAACCCCTGGTATTCCACCGAATGCTGCGCCGCGCTGGGCCAGGCGTACGCGGAGACCTACCAGGACACCATAATTAGGATGCACCGGAGTTTCGTCGGAGGTATCACCAAGCTGGTCTACCACGTATACCCCTACCGCGACGGGGCAACTTGGAAATGGCCGGGCTACAATAATTTCGGCCAAGCGGGATTTTCCAACGCTTGGGGCCCGCGCAACCCTTTCTGGGCGGATGCCAAGGCGTACAACGACTACATCGGACGCATCCAACAGGCGTTGACTCAAGGCGACGCCAGGACCGATGTCGCCGTGTACATGCAGAACTACCTCTATCCGCCGTCCCAGGGATACAAGTACCGGGCGTGGGGGGATCTGAAGCTGCCGGAAGCGGGCTACACTCGGGATTACCTGAATCCGGCGATGCTCAACCTGCCGAACGCGGTCGTGACCGGCAAGCGGCTCGCTG
>CAITMP010000531.1 GCA_903893525.1 uncultured Acidobacteriia bacterium
AGACGGTCAAAGTGCTGGTGCGGGATGGAATGACCGAATCCACCTCGGTTCGCTTAAAGAGCCGTCGATTCATTCAAGCTTTCGAGGCGGCACAACGCAATCTCGATTCGTCGTCACCGGATTTTGAGTCGGCGTACTCCAACGTAATCGTGGCCGTTAACGAAGACCCGGAATCCGAAGAGGCGGGAGGGCTGCGCAAAGGGATTTTACTACGTCTCCTTCCCGCGCGGGCGGGCGTCATGGCGGCCCAGGGGAATTTCACCGGAGCTATTGAGGCCATGGCACAGGCCATTGAACTGGCACCCGAGAATACAGAATTCAGAACGCTTCGAGCTCGGTATGTCCAATACGCCCGGGAGAAATCAAAGGCCGACTTGGCGGCAAAGTTTGAGTCGCTGCTCAAAGACGCTGCATCCAAGGCCAACGCCAAGCAGTTTCCTGCCGCGCTCAAAGCAGTTGATGACGCTATCGCATTGGAACCTGGGGATCTTCGGTCGGGAGAACTCCGCACACAGATTCAAAAGGCGGCGGCGCAATTTGAAGTCGACGAGAACAAGCGCCGTGAAAAGGATATTGCTGACGCCAAGCGACGCTTTCCCGAGGAACAATTCACCGGAGCAACGGCTCGGCAAAAGGACGACGACCTCTTCGACAACCAGTTGTGGCACATCAAGGCACCCCTCGGAAATGTGATCGCTGCGGCGGATCGCGCTTTCAAGAAGGACTCCATCAAGTGGACCGTGTTTGAGCGGGAAATGGTCCGCGAAGATACGATGGTGGCGTGGGCGAGATACTCGTCTCTTTTTACCGCACCGAGGATTGTCGTGTTGGTCATCAACGAGGAGGCACCTGGTGACGTGATCATTCGGGCCAAGTTCTGGGTGTACTCGTACGGCGACGGAATGAATGTGGGATCCGGGGTGACGCCAGTGAATCCGAAGCACTTCTTTTCGGATGAGCCCGGGAAGAGCCGGCAGGTCTGCAACAGCGTCATCGACAGCTTCAGAGAGACTTTGCAAAAGGAGCTCAAGTGATCCTCGACCTTTGGAATTCCATCCGCCAACTGGTTTGGCCCAGGGATGTTCTGGAAATGGATAAGCCCTGGATGCTGGTCGTGGACGACTTTCGGACCTCCTCCAAGGAATTCTACGACAGGCTCGAAGGGGAGGTGCGGCGTCGCGAGATGCCCGGCGTGCTCGTTGAGCGATTGGAATTGGCGGAAGCCGGACTGTTCTCGGATCAGCGAGAATTCCTCTGTGTCCTTCGGGAGCGCTTTCGCTTTGAACTCTGTGCGGCCTCATTTGGGACAACCTTCTTCTTCACCCTTCGGACCCTTTTCAAACCGCCAAAGATCAACCGAACAGTCCTGCTTTTTCTCTTGGCCGTGTTTGCATGGGGTTTGTTGGTAGCGGCCCGCTTTTACGGATGGCCTCTCGGACTCCTTGTCGTTTTCAGCGGGATGTTTGCGCTGATTAAGACTCTGCGGAATGTCGGTCGCCTCGGATGGGACTCAGTGGATCACTGGCTTCTGAATTCTTGGTTCGTGGGAGGTCTCTACGAAGCGTATTTCCGGCCGGACACCTACTACCGGAAGGATGTCCGTGGGATTTTCCTGTCGCTGACCGAGTCGATCATTAAGGACAACGTCCAGACTGCGACCCTCAGCAAGGGCATCCGAATTCCCCTCAGCGTCCTGCAACCGCCCCGCAATGTGCTTCTGGGCGGCGAAGGTCGTGACCGTGAGGAAGATGGTCCGCCGCCCACCTGATCCAATACGATGGACGCGGAGCGTGCGCTACTCGATCAATTCCTCCGCTGGGAGGTTCGCGGTCGTGGGTGGATGCAGTGGCAATGGTCGTGCGAACTGGAACCTCCGTTTCGGCGTTTCGAAGGCCACTCGCTGCCAAGGATCCAAGACGACGGCAAAAGGTCCACCGGCCTGGGTCGCCTCGCCAGGTGGGTCATGGCACCA
>CAITMP010000532.1 GCA_903893525.1 uncultured Acidobacteriia bacterium
GCTGCCGACCTACTTTATCAAGAACGCCGCTATGATGGAGTCCAACGCCAAGATCCGGCATTGGAACCAGCACATCTCGCGCGAGGAGGAAACGAAGAACTGGCTGCCCACGGACCGCGACGTGACCGTCGGCATCACCGCTGGCGCCTCGTGCCCGAACAATCTCATCGAGGACACCATCAAACGGCTCTTCGAACTCCGCGGCCTGAGCGTCAAAGAAGTGCTTAATCCCTGAGGCAGCGGGGAGGGAAAACAACGAAGGCGCAAAGGCGCAAAGATCAAAGACCTTGGACTTTGGCCTAGGGCCCGTCCCGTGCGGGCCAACGGCCCATCCCAACTCTAGCCTGGGGTGCGAGCCCCAGGAATCTCCCTCTCCTGCCTAAAAGCGCTGAAGGCGCGTCCAAAGGGCCCGAACTCGCAGTCCCTTATGTCAATTTGTGGGACCCCGCGCACTAGTGGCTGACGCCTTCCCGGCGGCTCACCCCATAACCCTCCATTTCAATGCGCCCTAGCCGGATAATTCTCATAGCCCTCGCAACCACGATCGCGTTGGCAATAGCGGTGATCGGCGCGAAACAAACACAGCATGGAGCTGTACGCGCCCAATATCATGCGTTCGCATCGGCGATGGAGCGGAGCGATACGGATGGTGCCGCCGCACTGTACCTTGGATCCCCAAGCTGGAGCTATCTCGACGCGATCCTTCGGCCATATCCGCCACGCGGAACCGCTGAATCCGAAGAGCTAACCATCTTGATCTTGGGTTCAAGTGCATCGGTGTGGCCACACGGTGGAAAACACCGCGGCTTTCCTTCTGGCGACCGATTAGACTTTACCCTGACAAACGGGGCATGGTTCGTCACCGGCGGCCAGCTTGACTGAGCCCGTCCGCCGGCCAGGTAAGGCGAGAAAGGGGTCACACGGGTTAACCTAAAGGAGTGTGGTTTCCGGTCCTTTGGACGCGCCTTCAGCGCTTGGGGACGAGTGAGGGAAGATTCCTGGGGCTCGCACCCCAGGCTAGAGTTGAGGCGGGCCGTTGGCCCTCAGGGGAGGGTCCAAAGTCCAAAGTCCAAAGTCCAAAGTTTCTGATCTTTGCGTCGTCGTGACCTGGTTGTTTTTTCACTCCTGCTTTCCTGCTTTCCAAATTCATCCTCCCAAAGGCGGAAGTCGCCGTGCTTGTCGTCGGCACTGAAATCCGGCATTCTCCCGGGCTTCGATGCTGACCATCGCCAATATTTCCAAGTCCTACGGAGGACGAACGCTGTTTGAGGACCTGACGCTGCAGGTCAATGCAGGCGACCGCCTCGGGCTAGTCGGTCCCAACGGCGCAGGCAAATCTACGCTGTTCAAGATCATCCTCCAGCAGGAGGAGCCCGATGACGGCCAAATCAACTTCCAGCGGGGCTTTACCGTCGGCTTCCTGCCGCAGGAGAGCGCACCGGTGGGCGCCGAGACGGTGCTCGAAGTGGCCACCGGCCAGGTCCATCACGAGGATGGCCACTTTCAAGCCGGTGACGCCAGCGACACGCCGAAGGCGAAGCGCATCCTCAAGGGGCTTGCCTTCCGCGAATCCGATTTCGACCGCCCGGCCCGCGAACTGTCCGGTGGCTGGGTGATGCGGGCGCATTTGGCGCGGTTGCTGGTTCAGGAGCCCGACCTCCTGATGCTCGACGAGCCGACGAATCACCTCGATCTTGAGACATTGCTGTGGTTCCAGGAATACCTGCAGGACTATCCCGGCGGCATTCTGTTGATCTCCCACGATCGTGAATTCCTGAACCAGTTGGTGACCGGCATTGTCGAGCTGCGGAGCCAGCGGATGTGGAAGTACACCGGCAACTACGATGTCTTCCTCGCCCAGCGTGCCGCGCAACAGGGGCAGCAACTGTCGGCCTTCAAGAACCAGCAGAAGGAAATCGCGCGACTACAGGAATTCGCCGATCGCTTCCGCGCCAAGGCAAGCAAGGCCTCGCAGGCTCAGTCGAAGTTGAAGCAAATTGAACGCATGGAGCGCATCGACGCGCCCGAGGCGGCGGCGGCGACGGTGGACTTCAAGTTCCCCCAACCGGAATCGAGCGGCCAGCGCGCCATCACGCTGCGTTCCATTTCCTTCGCGTACGGCGAGCACCGCGTGTACGAGAACCTCGACTATCAGGCCGAGCGCGGGGATCGCACCGTCCTTGTCGGCCCCAACGGTGCGGGTAAGTCCACTCTGCTGAAACTTCTCGCCGGCGTGCTCCAGCCGCAGTCCGGCGAACGCGATCTCGGCCTGCGCACCAAGGTCGGCTATTTCGCCCAGTATCGCGGTGAAATGCTGCGAAGCGGGCGCACCGTGCTCGAGGAGGCGTTCGACACGCCCCGTCTGATGCGGGAAACCGACGTGCGATCGCTGCTCGGCTGTTTCCTGTTCCGCGGCGACGACGTTTTCAAGAAGACCGACGTGCTAAGCGGTGGTGAGAAGAGCCGTCTCGCGCTGGTGAAGATCCTGCTCGATCCGCCCAATCTGCTCCTGATGGATGAGCCGACGACCCATCTGGACATGTCGAGTATCGACGCCCTGGTCGGAGCGTTGAAGGAATACACCGGCACGCTGGTGTCCATCAGTCACGACGTTTACTTCATCCGCGCCCTCGCCTCCCGCGTCGTGCACGTCCATGGGGGCCGGCTCACCGCATACGCGGGCGGCTACGACTATTTCCTGGAGAAAACGAAGTCCTCCAACAACGCCCGCGCCGCCCTCACCGCCGCGCTGAGCAATGCCTCGCCGGTGCAGCTGCCGATGCTTCCCAAGGCCCCTGTGGCCCCTGCCGTGTCGAATCAAAACACCAAGGAACGCCGCCAGCTCGCCGCAGACGCCCGTCGCCAGCTCTCCGAACAGCGGAAGCGAGTGGGCTTGCTGGAACGCGAGATTGCGGTGCTGGAGACCAAGCAGACC
>CAITMP010000533.1 GCA_903893525.1 uncultured Acidobacteriia bacterium
CGCCGAACGGGCGGCAGGGGTTCTTCTACCGGACTTGGGCGTTCGGAGGGGACCGGTGGCATCGGGTGACGGGTCCGGCGACGGAGAGCGCGCATCTGGACCAGAAGTTTTTGGAGGAGGAACGGGATGTGCTGGGTCCGGTGCGGTTTCCGCAGGAGTATTTGTGCGAGTTTACGGAGACCGAGGGGGCCATGTATGACCGGGAGATGGTGAGGCGGGCGGTGGATACGGGGTTTGGGGCTTTGCGGATTTAGGGGGGGCACTCCAAGCAAGTGGGGGCGGCTGGCGCGCCGAACATCCGGTTATGGCCGCCTGGAAAGGCGGCTGCAGGCAAGAATGCCTGCCCCACAAGGCGGAACTTTCTTGTTATCAGCATGTTGGAGATTGGGTTGGAGGAAAGGGAGGAGGGGAGATGTATTACGTCGGGGTGGATTTGGGACAGAAGCGGGACCATACGGCGATTGTGGTGGTTGAGAAGCTGGAGGCGCACAGGCCCTGGAATTCGGTGGAGTTTCTGGGTCTGCGGGTGCGGCTGGCGGAGCGGATCGCGCTGGGGACGCCGTACACCGCGGTGGTGGAGCGGGTGCGGCGGATTGTGAGAAGCCAGGAACTGGACGGCAACTGCATTCTAGCGGTGGACGCGACCGGTGTGGGCACTCCGGTGGCGGACCTGATGCGGCGGGCCGGGATGGGGTGCGAGATTTCCGCGATTTCGATTACGGGATCGGGAAAGCCCGTGCTCTCGGGGAATGTCTGGAATGTTCCGAAGGTGGATCTGTGGGGAGCCCTGGCGGTGGTGCTGGAGCGGGATGAGATCAAGTTTGCGCACGACCTGCCGACGATTGGGGCTCTGACGAAGGAGCTGGAGGAGTTGCAGTTGGCGACGGGGTCGGCACGGGCGGGACAGAAGGATGATTTGGCGATGGCGTTGGCGCTGGCGGTTTGGAAGGCGAGCCGACACGGATTCGGGATCACCGGCGGCGGGGAGTCGGTATCGCACTATGACGCGGTGTTGAAATTCCATTGCCGAATGGGGTAGCGGGCAGGATGGCGGGGTAGTGGCGGAAGATGGCTGAAGCCCTTGCGCTCGCGCACTTCCATCGATTGGGTCAATTTGCAGACCTGGCTCTGGCGGCGCTCCTGGCGGGTGGTGCCGTAGTTGGCGGTGGTGATGCGGCGGGGCGGGTCGAAGGGTTGGTAATAGCCTCCGTCCAGGGAGTGTTCGACCCGGTAGCCCCCGGCGATTTTCGACGAAGCGTGGGGGATGAATTGGCCCTTGCCGAAGAATGCGCTGGCGAAACGCACGGCCTGGATGACGGCGGCACCGTTGCGGACGGAGAAGACCCGGCTGGTGGGTCCGAGGGAAAGGGTCGCGCTGGAAAGGCCACGCCGCCAGCGGACGAGCTGGATTTCGTCGAAGGACTTGGAGAAATCGTCGGGTAGCGGTGCCGGTGCCGGGAGTGCAGCCCGCAGTTCGGCGTACTGCATGGCGGCGGCAAGCGACGCCCCTTTGGGCTCGGCCATGCGGGCCATGGCGGCGTATTTGCCGTTGCCGTCGCGGACGGCGAGGTAGTGCAGGGGGAACCAGTAGCGGCTGAGGTCGCCGAGGGCGTTGCGGGCCTGGCGGCGGGACACCTCGGTGACGACATCCCCATTGGCGTGGAGGAGGTACTGCATGGAGTCGAGATTCCGGCGGACGGGGTCGAGGAGGTCCCAGCGCTGTTGCTTGACGGCGACGGCGGTGAGCGCGCGGTCGACGACGGTGTTGTAGATGGTGGTGCTGCGTTCGGTGAACTGGCCGTCGGTGTCGATGTCGATGCCTTCGGCGAGCCACTGGTCGATGCGGCGGCGGTATCGGGGGTCGGGGAAGACTTCGTCGATGGCGGCTAGGGCCTCGCAGATGACCCAGCGGTGGTTGGGGGTGTGGACACCGCCGACCGCGAGGACGTTTCCGGCGCGTTTGAGCCAGCGCTCGGGGATGGACTGAAGGTCCTTGCGGCTGTGGAGCTGGGCCAGTCGCGCGGCGGAGGCGACGGCGTGGGTGACGAAACCGGTGTCGGGCGGGGAGTCGAAGTTCGTGCTGAGGAGGTTGATGGCACCGTCGGGGAGCTGGACACGTTCGAGGAAGCCGACGGACAGGCGCACACGGTCCACGAGTTCGTTGCGGCCGTGGTGGCGGGACTGGGGGCAGAGATAGGCGGCCATGCAGGATTCGAGGATGGCTCCGCCGGAACCGGGGTTGTGGATGCCGAATTCGTCGGGGTAGCCGCCGCGGTGGGGGCTGCCCGCGTCGGTGACCTGCATTTTCAGGAGACGCTCAACGCTGTCGTCGTGGCGTCGGACGAGTTCGTTGGGGTAGGACTCGGGCGCGGCGCGCAGTTCGGCGGCGATGCCCAGGGCGGTTCCGGCATTGAGAATGTCGCGGCGGGTCATATGGATCAGGTTACGACGCTGGTTCTCCGGTGGTTGGTTTTTAAGACCTGGGCGACGGGGACGGGCGGTTCTTCCGGCGTTTGGCCTGGCGGAGGAGCTTGGCTTGGCGCTTGTTGAGGGGTGGGGTGTAGGCGGGCTTGGGTTCGTTTGGTTGGGTGGGTGATTGGGCTGGCGTGGTGGTTGGGGTGAGGGCTGGGGTGGTGGTTGGCACGGGGACGGGCGCGGCGGGTTCGACCGGGGCCGGGTTCGTTTGGTACTCGTCCAGTTGGCAGGCGGCTTGCAATTCGGCTTGGCGGGCGCGACGGTGGTCGCGGAGGGCCTTGGCGGCGCGTTCGTAGGTGCGGGTGTGGCGGGTTTCGTAGCGGAGGATGAGGTCGAAGGATGGTGTGTTGGCGGTGAGGCCGGTGAAGGCATGGAAGGTGGCGGTTGCGTTATCAGCCGTTGAGGGGTCGTCGGGGTAGTTTTCCTGCTGGGATTTCATTTCGAGGGTGAGGGCAGCGGATTCCATGGCGACGGCACGGAGGCGGCGCCAGGCGGAAAGGACCATGGTGTCGAGGAGGATGTTTTCGTGTTCGTCGAAGTCGAGGCCGTCGGGCGGGGCGAAGGCTTGGCGGAGGGAGGCGGCGAGGTCCTGGAAGGAGGTTTCGGATTCGCC
>CAITMP010000534.1 GCA_903893525.1 uncultured Acidobacteriia bacterium
ATCTCCCATTCGGCACGGCGTGACATCCGAAAATCCATCGACCTCCATTCTCGCGCCCGTGTGTCGGCTGCGCGACAAACCGTCTCCAATGGCGGTCAAGTCCAGGGAGCGATAGCATGGTCGAGTCGAACCCTTGCCGAGCCTTCACCGTGACGGGCACTTCCAAGGCAACGCTCCAAGCCCGGCGCGCCGTATTACGACGATTACCGTTACGCCAGACAGCCCAGCGAACAGCTGAGCATTTTCACAGGGAACCACCACGTGGAAACACTTCCGCGGTGCGTTCGACGGTTTTGGCCGGCACTTTGAGGCCTGCCAGCCGTTCGATTTGGCGTCGTCCCGGATCAAACGGCGCGTCTGAGCCAACCAGCGCCACCATGCGGCGGACACCCGGTGACCGGTCCGTCTTTTCCATGTCCACGCCGCTATCGGAAGGGCAATGTCCGTGATGACAATTCCGGCCTAAATACCAGGGGCGCAGCAACTCGACCTCTTCTTGGCGGTCGACACGCGCCGCGAACGCATCTAGCGGTAAACGGGCCTTCTGGCCGCACGAACAAGCGATCTCGCGCCTATCCGGGCCGGTAGCGACTTATGACCGGACACAACTGATAAGATTTAGATGACTCCCGCAACCATATGCTAACGACGATGTTGATCTCCGAGCGGTTGCTGTGACGGACCTGCGGAGGCGAAATCGTGTCGATTCGCCGTCAACAGCTTTTGTCTCGCGAGACGGAATCAACTGGATTTCAGTGTCTGTATTCACGGCATTTCATGTCGGTGCCGTCGCGGCTCTATTTTTTTTCAACTGGCCGGCATTCTTTACCACCTTGGCTCTCCATTGGATTTCTTTGAGTCTGGGGATCGGAATAGGCTATCACCGCCTCTTAACGCATCGTTCGTTCGCGACGCCCAAGGGCATCGAATATTTTCTCGCTACTTGCGGAACCTTGGCGCTGCAGGGTGGGCCGATGTTCTGGGTTGCCGCGCACCGGGTACATCACCAATTTTCCGACAGGGATGGCGATCCGCACACGCCGAGGGATGGAAAGTGGTGGAGCCATATTATTTGGATGTTGGTCGGGGACGCCACCCATAGTGATATTGCCCGGTGCTCCCGCTATGCCCCCGACATCTGCCGGGATCGGTATCTGGTCTGGCTCTCGAAATATAATTACGTTCCCCTGATTTTGCTTGCGGCGCTGCTGTTGGCAGTGGGGGGGCTCCCCTTCTTTTTATGGGGCATCTTCTTCCGCGCGACGATCGGCTTGCATGCCACGTGGATGGTGAATTCCCTGACGCATTTTTGGGGAACCAGACGTTTTGCCACACGGGACGACTCAAGAAATAATTGGTTCGTGGCGCTATTCAGTTTCGGCGAGGGCTGGCACAACAACCATCATGCGTTTCCAACCTCCGCACGACATGGTCTTGCCTGGTATGAGATGGACGTGAGTTGGATTGCCTCAGTGGACGCCCAAATCCGGCCAATGAGGGTCACCTGAAAAGCGGCCAACGGAGACGTCCAGGACGTTGACTCGGACGGAGCTTTATAGGCTCCGTCGGATGGGCAACATCTTGAACGACGAAAAGAAGCAGCAGGTATTAGCGCTGGGACGGCTGGGCTGGCCGCTGCGGCGGATCGAGTCGGCGACGGGGGTGCGCCGGGAGACCGCGAGCGGCTATCTGAAAGCCGCAGGGATCGCGTTGCGCCCGCCGGGAGGGTGGGGGCGGAAACCGCCGGCGGAGGCGGGCCAAGCCGATCCCGGGATGGAGTCGCCGCGGAACGGCGACTCCGACCGCCGTTCAAGTCTTTCAAAACCGGCCAACGGGGTGACCACCGACTTCGGCGCGGAGCCGGGGAGGGAAGCGGTACCGGGGCGGGCGGATACGCGGACGTCGTCCAGCGTCTGCGAACCGTTCCGGGAGGCGATCGAATCGGCGTTGTCGCGGGGGCGCAACGCTATGGCGATCTGGCAGGACCTGGTGGACCGGCACGGCTTCCAAGGCGGCTACCAGAGCGTGAAGCGGTTCGTCCGGCAACTGCGCGGCACACGGACGCCGGAAGAAGCCTGCGGCATCATCGCGACCGGGCCGGGCGAGGAAGCCCAGGTGGACTACGGCACCGGCCCGATGGTGCGCGACCCTGAGACCGGCAGGTACCGGCGCACCCGTCTGTTCGTAATGACGCTCGGCCACAGCCGCAAGTCGGTCCGGCTGCTGGTTTTCCGCTCCAGCACGCGCGTCTGGGCCGAACTCCACGAGAAGGCATTCCGCCGCCTGGGCGGAAGCACGCGGGTGGTGGTCCTGGACAACCTGCGCGAAGGCGTGCTCGGCCCGGACATCCACGACCCTTCGGTCAACCCGCTCTACCGGGACGTGCTGGCGCATTACGGCTCGGTGGCCCTGCCCTGCCGGGTGAGGGATCCGGACAGGAAGGGGAAAGTTGAGACGGGAGTCGGCCACGCGCAGAAAAC
>CAITMP010000535.1 GCA_903893525.1 uncultured Acidobacteriia bacterium
CGAATTTTACGACGAACGCCACGTACCGTTGCTTTACATCAACATGGACACCTATCTGCCACGGCTGAACCTCAAGCCGGAGCAGCGGTCCAAGTTGACCTTCGGGGCCTACCATTTCGCAGGACGAGTGGAGGACATCCCTGTCCAAGGGGACTATAGCGCAGCCGAATCGAGCCCCGTCGGCCAAGTGCCGGTGGACGCCGGGCTCCAAGGCCTTTCGAAGCTCGGGCTCACCGGGAGCCTTGCCATCGGCTCGTGGCTACCGGATCCGATGTCGCACCCGAGCGGCCGTGAAGCCGCCCTCCCCGCCAATGCCGCGGAACGCGAGGCATGGGGCATGGAAGGCCGGGCC
Source organism: uncultured Acidobacteriia bacterium (assembly GCA_903893525.1). Classification (GTDB taxonomy): domain Bacteria; phylum Acidobacteriota; class Terriglobia; order Bryobacterales; family Bryobacteraceae; genus BOG-234. The sequence goes on from CAITMP010000535.1 coordinate 353, forward strand.
CAGATCGTGGCGATTGTCAAGCAAATGCAACTGGGCGAGGCCATGCGGAACCTTCGCCAGCACGACGAATTTACCAACAAAGTTCTGGTGCCAAAATACGGGCTGAAATAGCCGCTACCAGAGGCGGCACTGTTGGGCGGCGGGTCGGACCATCGGGTCGCCCTCCTTGCATTGGAACGCCTTGTGGAATTCCGGGATGTTCTGCAGCGTCCCGATGGCCCGGAACTTGCCCAACGGGTGGGGGTTGGTGTTGAGTTGGACGCGCATGGCGTCCGGTCTGCTATTGGTTCCCCAAACCCGCGCAAAGGCGATAAAGAAGCGCTGGTCGGCGCTGTAACCATCCAGAACCGGCGGCTCGGGCTTGCCCACCAGTGTCCGTTTGTAGGCGGCGTATGCAATGTGCACGCCGTTCAGATCCCCCAAAGCCTCGCCCAGGACCAGTTTGCCGTTGTGGTGGAGGCCGTCACCGACATCCAACGTGTTGAACTCCTCCACGACGCAGGAAGTGCGCTTGTCGAATTCCTTGCGGTCCTCGCCAGTCCACCAGTTGTTGAGGGCACCGGTGGAATCGAACTTGGATCCGCCGTCGTCGAACTGGTGGCCCATTTCGTGTCCGATCACGGCACCGATGGCACCGTAATTGGCAGCATCGTCGGCCGTGAGGTCAAAGTAGGGCGGTTGCAGAATACCGGCAGGAAACACGATCTCGACCTTGGCGGAATTTGAATACGCGTTCACGGTGGGCGGCGTCATGCCCCATTCGAGGCGGTTGACCGGCTTGCCGACCTTGGCAAAGACGGTTTTGTCGCCGGAAACCCAGACATTCCGCACATTTTCAAAGTAGTGGGCGCGGTCGATCTGGACATCGGCATAGTCGGTCCAGACGTCGGGGTAGCCGATCTTCACCTTCAGCGCGTTCAGTTTGGCGATGGCGTTCTTCCTCGTCTCGGGCTGCATCCATGTGGCCTGTTCCAGCTTTACCCGCATGGCGGCGCGCAAGTTTTCCACCAATTCGGCCATGCGTTTTTTGGCCTCGGCCGGGAAGTACTTCTCCACATAGGCTTGGCCCAGTGCGTCGCCCATGTCGCGATCAACAATCTGGGCGCAGGACTCCCAGCGGGGGAGCGGTTGCTGGACACCGGTCAGGACGCCCCGCTCAAAATGGAAATCCTCGGCGGAGATCGGCGAAGGGAGGTATGGGGCGGTCAGATGGACCGTGCGCCAGCGAAGCCAGACCTTCCAATCGGCGACAGGCGTCTCGGACAGCAGCTTGTTGAACCGCTTCAGCATCTCGGGTTCGCCGGTGTTGATGGTGGAAGATGCCGGGATGTGGGCCTTTTGAAGCATGGCGGCCCAATCGAAGTTTGGTGCGAGCGCCGTCAAACCCGCAAGATCGGTTGGGTGGTACATTTTGTCCGGATCACGCTTGTCGGCGGTGGCGAGGGCGGCATCAGCTAGCGCGGTTTCGAGTGCGAGCACCGTGGTGGCTCCGCGAGTGGCATCGGGGGTGGGTGTTCCGGTCAGTTCCAGCATCTTCGCCACGTGCTTGACGAACTCGGCGCGGATATTCTCGGATTTCGCATCCTTGCGGAAGTAGTAGTCGCGGTCGGGCAGCGAGAAGACTGCGTTGGCGCCAACTGCGACGATGACGCGCTCGGGGTTCTTTGGATCCTGCCCCGCCGCCATGCGGAATGCGCCGACAACGGAACTGCCCGCGGCACCGCTCGGACCGGTCACGGGACGGGCTGTGAGCTGAAAGTCGGCAAGGACGGACCCAACATCCTTCATGCTGGCAATGGCGTCGATCCGGTCAAAATCCGGCTTCAGCGGAGCCATTCCACGGGCGTCGATTGCCGCCGTGTTCAGGCAACTGGCGTAAAAATCGCCCATCTTCTTGCGCACTGAAGACGTTTGGGGTGTGTTGGCGCTGGCGTCGAGAATTGTGCGCGTGCGTTCGCGGTTGGCTGCGGCGAGCACACCGAACGGTCCCCATGAAGACTGGCTGGCGGGAATCGGATTTTTGTCGAGCCAGTTGCCGTTGACGAAACGCCAAAAGTCCGTGCAAGGCTTGCAGGTTGGGTCCATGTCCTCGGGGTGGATACCGGACTTGGTGGGCGCTTGGGCGGACAAACCGGCAGCGGCAATCAAAACGACAAAAAATCTTTGGCGCATGCGCGGATGGTAGCACGGCGGGTATATAGTTTTGTGCATGGACAGACGCCACTTTATTGGAGCCGCAGCGGCGGGAGCGCTTGCAGCCGGCACCAGCTCCGCCTTGCAAACGACCGGCAAAGCCCGACGTGTGGGATTGATCGGAACCGGATGGTATGGGAAGATCGACCTTTTGCGGTTGATCCAAGTGGAGCCGGTGGATGTCGTGTCGCTGTGCGATGTCGATTCCAACATGCTGGAGTCCGCAGCCACGCTGGTGGCGTCGCGCCAGAAGTCCGGGAAGAAGCCGCAGCTGTTCCACGATTACAAGGACATGCTGAAGCAGAGCGGTTTGGACATCTGCCTGATTGCGACGCCGGACCACTGGCACGCGTTGGCGATGATCGAGGCTGCGAAGGCAGGGGCCGACATTTACGTCCAAAAGCCGATCAGCGTGGACGTGACCGAGGGTCAGGCAATGGTGGCGGCGGCCCGGAAGTACAAGCGCGTGGTCCAGGTGGGTACGCAACGTCGAAGCACGCCCCATATTGCCGAAGCGAAGGAAAAATTCATCGATACTGGGCGGCTGGGGAAGATTTCGTACGTAGATATCCACTGCTACTACCACATGCGGGCGACGGACAATCCGCCGGACGGACCGCCTCCCGCGAATCTGGACTACGAGATGTGGACCGGCCCGGCTCCGATGCGTCCTTTCAACGCGCTCACGCACCCTCGGCGCTGGCGGGCATTCATGGAATACGGCAACGGGATTGTGGGTGACATGGCGATCCACATGTTCGACATGACGCGGTGGATGTTGAAGCTGGGCTGGCCGACCAAGATTTCGTCGGACGGCGGTATCTACATGGACCGCAAGAGCAAGGCCAACATCACGGATACGCAGGTCTGCACTTGGGAATATCCGGATCTCAACATCGTTTGGAACCACAGGACGTGGGGGGATGCGGGCGAGCCTGATCCGAAACACAGCTGGGGCGCGACTTTTTACGGGGAAAAAGGACGGCTGAAGGTGGGCGTTTATTCCTGGGACTTCCTGCCGAACGGCAAGGGCGAGCAACCGGAACACCGCGATGTGACCTACGAGTTCGACAAATTCCCGGAGGACAAGACCGAGAAGGATTTGGAGACGCATGTGTCGCCGGCCGTCCGCCACCACATGACGGATTTGCTGTCGGCGGTGGACAAGCGCAGCAAGCCGGTGGCGGATATCGAGGAAGGTCACATTTCAACGGCGTCCTGCATTCTGGCCAATTTGGCGATGAAAGCCGGGCGGAGTTTTACCTGGGATGCCCAGAAGCAGATGGTGGTGGGCGATGCGGAGGCGAACAAGATGCTGACGCGGGCGTATCGGAAGCCGTGGGTGCACCCGGACGCGAAGGCTGTCTGACAGAGTCCAGCTAGAACGAGAGGCCGATTTCCGTTGCCACGGCTTGGATGTGCCGTTTGCCTTCCTCGTATTGCGCAGCTCCGTCCAAGTGTTCCAGCATGAGGGGCGCGTCCGGGGCGTAGCGCGCAATCGACCGGAGGTAGGAGCGGTAGTCCAGGCCCCCGCGGCCGGGGATCATTTCGGCGAGGTGCACGCGCGTCGGGCCTATGTCCTTGGCGTGGCAGGACATGATCAACCGGCCCAACTTCTGGAAACATTCCTCGATCAGGGCACCATTTTGGAAGTA
>CAITMP010000536.1 GCA_903893525.1 uncultured Acidobacteriia bacterium
CCGCAGCTTCTCCGGCGACAAGGCCCAACTGGTCCCGATCCTCAAGGCCGGTCTCGCCCACCGCGGCTTCGCCATCGTGGACGTGATTTCGCCCTGCGTCACCTTCAACGACCACGAAGGCTCCACCAAGAGCTACAAGTACACCCGCGGCAAGCACCACGTCGCCACCGAATCCGACTTCGTACCTTTCGCCAATGAGATCGTGGGCGAAATCGGACCGGTCGGTGCCACGACCATCCAGATGCACGATGGCAGTTCCCTCCGCTTCACCAAGGTGCCCGAAGGTTACGACGTTACCGACCGCATGGCCGCCATCGACTACCTCCGCACCCACCAGGGCGAGGTCGTAACCGGCGTCCTGTTCGCCGAGGAAGGCGTTCCAGAGATGCACGAGATGAACAACACGCCGGCGGAACCGCTGGCGACACTGCCGTTTTCCAAGCTGTGCCCTGGATCGTCCGCCTTGGAAGCGTTGATGGCGGACTTCCGGTAGCGCTAAGATTCGAATGTCCCCAAGGCTAGCCGACGGCGATGCCCATCGTGCATCGCGACCGATGAGCGAACCCGGGGTCATTCGGTATTCGCTCGAATAGTGGCCTTTGCATGATGAGAGTGTCTTGTCTAGCGGCCACGCTCCTCCCTGCAAGAGGTGCGAGCACTCAGTAACGCTTCTATGGCGCAGCAATTCGGAATGAGGTATCCTTTGTGCAAGTATGGAGCAGGCACCGCCAAGTTCGCTGATCGCCTACTGGCTACGGCCCTCGGCACAACGGAAACACATCCACCGTATCGAGGTGGAGCATGCCCTCTATTTGGCTAACTCAAGCCAAGCGCAAATCAAGGAGACTCTCACCGAGATGCTCCGTCGGCAAACCTCCTCGCTGGGAGACATCGCGACGTCGCTGAACGAACTCCAAGACGTGATAGTCGCGGGCTTCACGGGCGTGGCGGAGGGACTGGGAAGAATCGATAGTACGCTCCATGGGGGCTTTTACCAAGTTCACTTGGACGCGCTTGGTACGCAGGCCATTCTCAATGACATCCTTTCCTGCCTTGTCGACAAGGAGGCGTTCAAGCGGGAGCTTGCTCGGCGCGAAGCGGTGGCGGCTGCTGCACGCGCGCGCTATGCGGCCTCGGGCATCTACTCGGACGCCATGACCCTCGCGCGTGGGGCACTGAACGAGAATGACAGGGGCAAGGCCGGAGCCATGCTCGATGAGGCAATCCTCCTGTTTGGCCGAGCCGCGACGCATGAAGAATTCTCGCTCGACGCCCATTTTCAGCTCGGCTACTTGGCGCACATGCAGAGTGGCGACATCGCCGCCGCCTATAGTCACTTTGAGAAGGCGCTCGGGCCGGCATATTCGCCACACTATGTCCGCACGGCCCGATATTTGGCGCATCTGGACTACTTGCGCGGTCGCCCTGGCGCCGGACTGGAACGCCTCCATGACATCATTCAGCATGACGAGACGATCACGGCATTTTCGAATGCCCTTGCCAACGTAAACCTCCAACCATGGCCCAATTGCCAGGAAGTGCTCCAGAACACTCTCGATGATTTTCAGGCGTTGCTGGGCAGGTGCGGCCACTTCTACACGGTTCGCGGTTTGTTTGCTGATGGACGCAGGTACAGTGCAACGCAACGCTTCATGGAGTCATTCGACCTGATCCGGTCGGAGCTCCATTCCCTGCGCCCCGACCCGCGCGTGTACTACGAGGCGGCCCGATACGGGATTCGTTCCGGAGTCGCGAGGGACCTGGCGTTACCTTGGATTCGTCATTGCTGTGCAATACTGCCTTCGATGAATGCACGCCGAGCCTTCCTTATCGAATCGATGTCGGACCCGGACCTACGAGATGCCTGAGATCCAAACATTTCTGCGCAGCGAGTGGGCGAAGTCGGAACGCGAGTTAGCCGACAACGCTCGGCTACGGCGCGAACGATTGGCTGTGGAATCAGCTGCGGAAGAGGCTCGCATGGCTGCGGAGATCACAGCTAAACAGGATGCGTTCCCATTGTTAGCGTACATGTTCGGGTGTATGCTCTATGCTGTGTGTGGATTTGTTGGGGGCGGAATCCTCTTTTTCTTCCTCGGACTATTTTTCAACGGTGCACCACGCATTGACGAAGCTTGGACTGCTGCCAAAATCGGGAGCTTTGTATGCGGACTATTGACCGCATTTGTCACGATTTACATGGTCTTGGACCAGTACTCATCGATTGCTGACGATGTAAGGAACGGAATAACACGGGCCCGGGAAGGGACGCCATGAGCTTGCTGGCACGACTCGATGCCGGGTGGAACAGTTCCGACAGCCGCATCTGCGAACTATCTTCAGCTCAGATTACCCACCGCCTGTTTCAACGCCTCATTGATTCGTGTCTGCCATCCGGCACCTGTCGCCCGAAAGCGCGTAAGGACATCCTCGTCGATTCGTAGGCTCACCAGTTGCTTCGTCGGTTCCACCTGGGGACCACGTTTGCCGCGCCGCACGGGCAAGACTGCCGTCAATTCGGCTGGTAGCACCTCGACTGCGGGGCGCGCCGCGGCGAAGTCCTCCGAACTCCATTCCGGATTTTCACGATCAGGCTTTGTTGACAGTTTCCGCATAATGCCTCCGTTCTCTCAAGTTGGCCCGCCTCAGACTGATGATCCTCATGCCTTCCGAACGCGGCGTAATCACCAAGGCATACAGCAACCCATCGATCACCCCCAGCACGCGGAATCGGCGCTCACCGTAGTCCTGCCTCGTGTCTTCAATTGCCAAAGCGGTCTCCCACTCAAGGCGCTGCACAAGTTCGAAGGACAATCCGCGGGTCCGGATGTTGTGCAGGTTCTTCGCTGGGTCGAATTCAACATGCACGATCTAATTGTAGCTACATTTTGTGCGGGGCGCAAGACTTGCAATGAATTGGGTGCAGGGATGCGAAACTAGAACTTAGTGGATTTCCTCTCCGGCCTCAACCCCCCGCAACGCGAAGCAGTCTCAACCACCGAAGGCCCCGTCCTCATCCTGGCTGGCGCCGGGTCCGGCAAGACCAAGGTCATCACCAACCGCATCGCCCACCTGATCACCGCCAAGGGCATGTACCCCGGTGGCGTCATGGCCGTCACCTTCACGAACCAGGCCGCCGGCGAGATGCGCGAGCGGGTCAAGAAGCACCTGGCCGACTTCTCCCTCCCCGCCGACCCCCTCGTCGCCACCTTCCACTCGTTCTGCGTCCGCCTCCTCCGGCGCGATGGCGCGGCGCTCGCCAACATCCGCCCCGGCTTCACCACCCAGTTCAACATCTACGACGCCGACGACCAGCTCTCCATCATCAAGGCCGCCTACAAGCGCATGGGCCTCGACGACAAGCAACTGCCCCACCGCGCCACCCAATCGGCCATTTCCGCCGCCAAATCCCAAAAGGAAACGCCCGAAGACCTCTACAAGAAGTCGGCCGATCCGAAAACGGCCAAAATCGCCGCCGTCTACGACGAATACCAGGGAGCCCTCCGCCAAGCCAACGCCCTCGATTTCGACGACCTCCTGCTCGAATCCGTCCGCCTGCTCTACCACGACGCCGCCACCCGCGACAACTGGAACCGGCGGCTGACGCACATCATGATCGACGAGTACCAGGACACCAACCGCAGCCAGTACGAGTTGATGCGACTGCTCACCCAGACCCACGACAATGTCTGCGTGGTCGGCGACGAGGACCAATCGATTTACAGCTGGCGCGGGGCCGACATCCGCAACATCCTCGATTTCGAGAAGGACTACCCCCGCTGCAAGACCATCCGTCTGGAGCAGAACTACCGGTCCACCAAGACCATCCTCGCCGCGTCCGGCGCCGTGGTCGCCAACAACCTCGAGCGCAAGGGCAAGACACTGTGGACGGATGCCGACGAAGGCGACGAAATCACCCTCTACACGGCCCACGACGCCGAAAACGAGGCACTCTACATCGCCGACACGACGGACAAGATCCTGAGGCAGTACCCGACCCGCCGGATCGCGATCCTGTACCGCACCAACTCCCAGTCCCGTCAACTCGAAGAGGCGTTCCGGCGCTACGGACGGAAGTACACCATCGTCGGCGGCTTCAGCTACTACCAGCGCGCCGAAGTCAAAGACATGGTGGCCTATCTGAAACTGGCCACCCAGCAGAGTGATTCCGTCGCCCTCGCGCGCATCATCAACGTTCCTGCCCGCGGCATCGGCAAGACCACGCTGGAACAGGCCGACGCCTTCGCCCAAGCCAACGGCCTCTCGATGTGGGAGGCGATTGAGAAACTTCTGGCCGAGAACAAGCTCGGCACCCGCGCGCAGTCGGCGGTTCTGGCCTTCCGGCATCTCATCCAGGATCTCGCCGAAGCCGTGCAGACCCTGAACCTGCGTGACGCCCTCGCATTCATCGACGAGCGCACCGGCTACCGGCGCATGCTTGAGCAGGAAGGCACGCCGGAGGCGCTCGGCAAGATCGAAAACCTGGACGAATTGATGAACGCGGCAGCGGAAGGTGTGGAGCGCGGCGAGACCGTGACCGACTTCCTCGACCACGCGGCGCTGGTGGCCGATTCCGACGGTCTGGACGAGGCCTCCACCATAACGCTGATGACCATGCACAACGCCAAGGGATTGGAATTCCCGGTGGTGTTCGTCTGCGGCATGGAGGAGGGCCTGTTCCCCCACAGCCGGTCCCTGCTGAGCGAGCCGGCCATGGAGGAGGAGCGCCGCCTTTGCTACGTCGGCATGACGCGCGCCGAAAAACGGTTGATCCTAACCTGGGCAAAGGCCCGGCGGCGTTTTGGCGGAGGTGAGTTGGAGCGTTCCATGAAGTCGCGCTTCCTGAGCGAGATCCCGGACCACCTGCTGATCAAGATGGGAGCCGATGATTCGGACGACCAGGAGTTCACCGGAACTGGCGTAGACCTGACCTCGGAGCGCTACCAGGTCCGCCAGGACGCGCGCAAGAATCTGTTCACCGGCAAGACCTACAATTCCGTAGACAACGTCAAGAACTTCTTCAAGGACCGTGTTCCCCCCACGACCCCGAACCGGCCCGCGAATCCCTACCAGCGGCCACCTGCCGCACCGGTGAAACCGGCGCAACCGGCATGGAGCAGTCCGGTAATGAAACCCCGTGGCTCGGCGCCAACGTCCGCAGCTGTTTCGGCACCTGTGCGTCCGCCGGCAACCCCGCAACGGTCGGCTGAAACCATGCCCTGGGACGACGCTCCAGCCGCTGAAGTTCCGGTGATCCAGCGGGATCGACCGGTTGCAGCTCCGCCGGCTCCCCCCCGTCCAACGGTGTCCGCTCCAGCGCAATCGGCCCGCCCGACGCAGCAGGGCCTCTTCGGAGGGGCAGACCAAGCCCCATGGAACCCTCCGCCATCCCTAATTCCGCCCGTAAAGCCGAAAACTGTCCTTCCGCAGGCTCCCCCCCCTAGCAAAACCCCTGCAAAAACAGGTACAGTGGTAGAACACCCCAAATATGGGACGGGCACAATCGTCCGACGCGAAGGCGAGGGCGACGACGCCAAGCTGGTAGTCAGCTTTGCCCGTCACGGCCTGAAAAAGCTGGTGGAAAAATACGCGGGCCTCAAAAGGGCCTGACATGAAAGTACTTTTTGAACGATGAATACGAAGACGATTGAAAACCCCGTAGAACGCAAGCAGGCAAAGCGCGCAGCCCGCAAGGAAGCCCCCGCCGTGACGCCCCGTCCGGCCAGCGAAGCCCGCGGCTCCAACAAGAAGAAGGTCAAGGTCATGGCCAAGGGCCAGACCCGCAAGCGCTAGAGCTGAAAAACGTGAACAGGCTCCTGCGGACCCGTGGAATCGACGCGCTAATTGCGGAGTCGGAAGAACCGGGCAAGCGTCTCCACAAGACGCTTGGACCGTGGAGCCTAACCGCGTTCGGTGTCGGAGCCGTCATCGGCTCCGGCATCTTTATCCTCACAGGTACGGCGGCTGCCGGACAGAATCTTCAGTTCAAGTCCATCTTCAACGCCCCGGTGCTCGACCTGCTCCTCAATGGGGGAAACGCGGTGTCGACGATCGGTCGCTTGGGGGCGGGCCCGGGAATTTCGCTTTCCTTTCTGGTAACCGCTTTTGTCTGCGCATTTGCCGCGCTCTGCTACGCCGAACTCGCCTCGATGATTCCCATCGCGGGGAGCGCATATACCTACGCCTATGCGACGCTGGGCGAGATCTTCGCTTGGATTATAGGCTGGGACCTGATTCTGGAGTACGCCGTCTCCAATATGGCGGTGGCGGTCGGCTTCTCGGCATACTTCAACGACCTTCTGGACGGCGTCTTCCACATCCACATCCCCAAAGCCTTCGCCGCACCGCCGATTGTCGACGGGGCCTACAGTGGCAGCACTTTCAATGTTTCCGCACTTGTGATCCTCATGCTGCTGACTTGGGTGCTGGTCCGGGGTGTACGCGAAAGTGCCCAGACCAATAACGTCATGGTGGTGATCAAGATCGCCGCTATTCTCATCTTCGTGATTGGCGCGGGCAAGGCTGTGAACGTTGCCAACTGGCACCCCTTCCTTCCGAACGGTTTCTCCGGAATGTTGACCGGAGCCGCCATTGTATTCTTCAGCTACATCGGATTTGATTCCGTCTCCACCGCCGCCGAGGAGTGCAAGAACCCGCAGCGCGACGTCCCCTTCGGCATCATTGGCACACTTCTGGTCTGCACCGTGCTCTACGTGTCGGTAGCGCTTGTCCTCACCGGCATTGCCCCGTGGAAAACACTCGGCAGCGCAGCCCCGGTCGCCGATGCGCTGAAGGCTCTGGGCATGAACAAGATCCGGGGGTGGGTGAACGTAGGTGCGCTGGTCGGCATGATTTCCTCCCTGATGGTTTTCCAGTACGGCCAGGCACGTGTATGGTTCGCCATGTCGCGCGATGGACTGCTGCCCAAGATCTTCTCGAAAGTCCACCCCAAGTTCCGCACGCCGCATATCAGCACTTGGATCGCCGGACTCTTCGTGGGAATTCCCGCCGGCATCTGGGACATCGGCACCTTCGCCGACCTCTCGAACATCGGCACCCTGTTCGCATTCATCGTCGTCTCGGCAGGCGTCTTGGTAATGCGCAAGACCCAGCCCGACCGGCCCCGCGGTTTCCGTGTCCCCTGGTGCCCCGTGGTTCCCATTCTCTCGATCATCTTCTGCCTGATTCTGATGCTGGCCCTTCCGCTCGAAACTTGGGTTCGATTTTTCGTCTGGCTCGCAATCGGCCTGGGGATCTACTTCTCCTTCGGCCAGAAGCACAGCGTAATGGAAGCCGGGGCATCCACGCGGTGATTTTGGACGTCGGCTGCGGCATCAAGAAGACGCCGGGCTCCATCGGGATCGATCTCAACACCTCCAGCGCAGCCGATGTGGTCTGCGACCTCGACAAGTTCCCGTATCCCTTCGCCGACCGCACCTTCGACGGTCTGCGCGCGATCCACGTCATTGAACACCTCACGGACGTCGTCCGCACCATGGAGGAGTTCCACCGGCTGGTGAAACCCGGCGGCATCATCCGCATCGAGACCCCACACTACACCGACTACAGCTCCTTCTGCGACCCCACCCACAAGCACCACCTGAATAGCTTTTCGTTCCGCTATTTCGGCCCCGATGACGGCGGCTTCGGCTACTACACAGCTGCCAAGTTCCAACAGGTGAAAGTGCGGGTGAAGCTGCTGGCACTGTGGCGATATCTGGGATTCGAGTTCTTGGTGAACCGCTTCACGCGGTTCCGCAAGTTCTGGGAGTTCTACCTGTGCTACGTCGTCCGCGGCAAGGTGATGGAATTCGAGTTCTCACCCCTCGGCCCCCCAGTGGCACCACGCAGGCCAATGCGGTGAACCCGTTAGCCCCCCACAACACCCTCGCGGACCGAATCCGCTACCGGAACCACGGCAACCTCGGACGCCCCG
>CAITMP010000537.1 GCA_903893525.1 uncultured Acidobacteriia bacterium
CCCCCCGTCGCGAGGCAACGACCGGGCCAGCCGCCGTGCCCGCCGCTGGCTCCTTCTGGTACGCCACCCAGCCATCGGCATCCTCTGGAATCTGGAAGCTCTTCACCCTTTCGATACGCACCGCCGCGCCGCCGCCAGTCGGCAGGATCACCAGACCGCCCTTGGGCATGTCCTCGGGCTTCTTCTTGGCCTTCTTCGCGGCATCCGTCTCCGCCTTGGGCGCGAACGTGGTGAACACCACCGTCTTGCCGTCATGCGAGAACGCCAAGCTGATCGTGGGCGGACGCGGCGGCACCTCGGATTCCGGATCCGGGGCCGGAGGAGGAGGCTGCGCCCCTGCTGGCTCGCGACGCTCGGTCCCGGTCTTCAGATCCCGAAGCACCACCTCGCCGTCACCCTGCTGCGGGAACAGCCCGTAGGCCAAATAATGGCCGTCGCGGGAGAGCGTGATGGCCGAAATGCTCTTCCAGGAGTCGTAATCGGCATGCGTAAGAGGGCGTGTAGCCCCCGCGCAAAGGAACGAAATCGAGAGCGCTGCAAGGGCAGCAACCACGTGGGACGGACGGTGCGACATGCGGCTGATTATAGCGCGCCGGATGGCTAGAAGATGCGGAAGTCAATCACGCGAACTTCGGCAACATCACCACATCAGTCGACGGAACCGGCTCCAAAGGCAGATCCGCCTTCTTCCACCCGTTCAGCCCGCCCACCAGCACCGACGAAGGAATGCCCCGTTCGGCCAGCATCCGGGCCACCTTTACGGCCGTCGCCTCGTTCACGCACGTGCAATACAGCACAATTTCGCGGTGCTGCGGCAGCATCCCGATATGCTCAGCCAGCGCATTGGGCTCCAGCCGCAGCGACCCTTGGATCCGCATTGTTCCCGCGTCGTAGTACCCGTGGCTCCGGACATCGAAAATGGCCACATCCACCTTCTGTAGCACGTCCTGCGGCAACACCATAGGGACTGGGCTGTCCCTGCGCGCCTTCAGCCACAACCGGACCCGGTTCCCCAGCCAAAGCGCAAACAATCCAGCCGCGCCCCACCCAAGAACCGACCCCATGCTCGAGTACCCGGTCGCGATCTGCTTCAAGAGCCCGTTGAAGACATAGCCCACGCTGAACCAAGTCCCCACATACAGCCCCGCTCCCGCCAAGTCCAAGGGCAGAAACTGCCGGAATGGCATGTTCATGCTCCCCGCCAGAGGTGCCGCCATCGTATTCACACCTGGCAGGAATTTCGCGAACACCATGATGATCCGCCCCCGCCGGTGGAACGATTCGGCTGATTGCAAAATGCACGCCTCCGGATTCAACGAAAACCGGCAAAGCATTCCAAGCAACCACCATCCCGTGTACCTGCCCAGCAGAAACAGGACCATATCCCCGATGAGCATGGCACCGATCCCGGTCGCCAGCACCTGCCCCGGATGCAGCGCGCCCCTCGACGCGGCACCTCCCGCTCCGAGCAGCGCCAACGCAGCCGGAACAGGCAAACCCAACGACTCAGCCAACACCATCCCGAAGAGGATGGCATAGCCGTGGTGTTCGATGAGTTGAAGCAGGCCCTCCATACGAATCAGTTGGATGCCTTGGAGGGTCGGGACGATTCGTCCCGCACCCTACTCCGGCAGCGGCAATCCTTTGGTCTCCGGCGCGAAAGGCAACGCGACCAGTCCGACCAGGAACACCAGACACATCGAAACACCCGCCCAGCGCATCGGCTCGGCCTGACCGCCAAACACATCGCTGGTCAGATAGCCCAAGGTGAACGGTCCCGCAGCGGCCGCAAACCGACCCACGTTGTAGCAGAAACTGGTCCCTGTGCTGCGCAACCGCGTCGGGAACAATTCCGCGAAGTAGATCGCGTAGCCGCCGAACAACGAAAGCTGCGCGAAACCCATCAACGGGATCATCCAGAAAATGTCGCTGATCTGCTTCAGGTTCCAGAACGTGTACGCGGTCATGCCCATCGCAGCCACAAAGCTCAGCGCGAACGCCTTCACCCGACCCGTGTAATTCGTCAAATACGTGAAAGCATAGACACCAAAGAACGCGCCCAGATTCTGCAGCAGGGACGTAACGCCGATCCAAGTGGTGACCTTGCCGGCCAGTGCCGCCCCCGTCAACCCCTCGGCCCGGAAAGTCTTCTCCAACACAGGACGGAACAGGTCATAGCTGAAGAACCCGATCCCCCACAGCCCCACGATACCCGCAAATCCGAGCAGGAAGCCCACGATGGAATTCTTCCGCCAGCGCGGATCCGCGAACAACTCCCCGTAGGAGCCCATCTTTTTCTTCTCGCTGCGCGCCTTCAGCCAGCTCTCCGGCTCCTTCAGCTTCAGGAACACCACGATCGCAAGCGGAGCCGGGATCGCGCCCGCTAGGAACAAGTACCGCCAAGCACCGGTGATGGAGCCCGAAACTTCCATCTGCCCCAAGATGATCCCCGTAAGCGCCGCCATCATGTTTCCAATGGCCGACGATGCTTGCACCATGCCCAGAGCATATGGTCTCGCCCGCGACGGAATCGTCTCCGCCACCAGCGCCACGCCAATGCCGACCTGCCC
>CAITMP010000538.1 GCA_903893525.1 uncultured Acidobacteriia bacterium
CCCGGGCGGGCCTCGGCAGTTCCTACATGGTGCCGCTGGATCACGAAGCGATTCAATACGCCAAGGCACCGGTGGACGACCCGGTGGCGAGGCTGCAGCGCAAGTTGGACGCCGGGAAGACGACGCTGCAGTATGACGACGAGTTCGGGTATTTGCGGTCAGTGCTGCGCGAGTTGAAGGTTCCGGTGAGTTCCCAAGTGCTGGTGTTTTCAAAGACCAGCTTCCAGGCGCCCAGAATTGCGCCTCGGACGCCAAGGGCATTGTATTTCAACGACAGTTCGACGGTCGGGTTCGTGCGCACCGGGGAGGTGCTGGAACTGGCAGTCCAGGATCCGCGACAGGGCACGATTTTCTACACGCTGGACCAGGAGCGGGCCAGCCGTCCGCACTTTGACCGGCGGGATATTTGTTTGCAGTGCCACCAATCCGGGGCGACGCTGGGCGTGCCGGGAATGATGGTGCGGTCTGTTGTTCCGGATCGCAATGGAATGCCTCTAATGAGTTTGGGAGGGTATATCACAGACCACCGGAGTGCCCTCAAGGAACGTTGGGGCGGATGGTACGTGACGGGCAAGAGCGGCGAACAGGAGCACATGGGGAACGCCGTCGTAGGGAATTCGGGCGAAGACGAGCGATTGCCGGTCTCGGCCGGGACGAGAAATCTTTCGGATCTTGGCAAGTTCGTTGACACGGGAGCGTATCTCGCGCCACATAGTGACATCGTTGCGCTGATGACGCTGGAGCACCAAACCCAGATGTGGAACCTGATGACCAGGGTGGGCTGGGAAGCGCGGATGGCGATGTACGAGAACAACGCGATCAACAAATCCCTGGGGGAACCCGAGGGGCAGGTGCGGGAATCGACGGCGCACCGGATTGACGCGGCGGTGGAGGAATTGCTGGAGTATGTGTTTTTCGCTGGCGAGGCGAAGTTGGCGCAGCCGGTGAAGGGCACGTCGGGATTCCAAGCGGATTTTGAGCGGGGCGGTCGCCGGGATTCGAACGGGCGAAGTTTGCGGCAGTTTGATTTGGAGACCCGCATGTTCCGATATCCGTGCAGTTTCATGATTGAAACGGAGGCGTTTGACGCGATGCCGGAGGTTGTGAAAACGCAGCTTTACGGTCGGATGCAGACGGTTTTGGAAGGCCGGGGCGGTGCGAAGTTTGCGTACCTGTCTGAGGGCCAGAGGCGTGACATCCGGGAGATTATTGGGGGAGTGAAGCCGGGGTTGTCGCCGTACTGGTACGACAAATGAGGCTTGTGTCGGGTGGATTATCCCTTGCAATTGATACGGCGATAAGGTAGAAATAAAGTATGGGTGAGGTTCTTCGGTGCGCGTAGAAATCAGCGACGACGTCATCTACCAAGAGGTTCGGGACGAGGTTGTGCTGTTGAATTTGGAAAGCCAGCAGTACTTTGGCTTGGACAGCGTCGGAGCAGACGTTTGGAAGTTGCTGAAGGAGCACGGCGATTCTGAGGCGGTGGTGCAGGGGATGAAGTCCTCGTACCGTGTGGATGAGGCCAAGTTGCGGTCCGACGTCGATGCATTGGTGGCGGACATGGTTCAGGCGGGTTTGGTGCGCAGTTTTGCTTCCGGTGAAGGCTTTTAGATAGTTCGGTGCGATCTGGTCGGGCTGATGCAGATCGAAGAAATACAGGATGCAGGAGTACAATAGAAACATGTTGAGCAATCAAGAAGTGATGACGACGGATCTCAAGGATTACAGCACCCCCAAGTTGATTGCAATGGGCGGAATACCCCATGTGGTTAGAGGTATCGGTACCATCAGCGACGACAGCGACAAGGGCAACGCTAACTCCTAGTGGTGCTCCACCGTTCCCGATGCCGGACTTAGGCAGGGAATGCAATGCTGGTGTGTGGCTTGGGTTGACCCTCACGGTACGGGGTCAGCGAGATGCTGAGATTCAACTCGACGATTTTTTCGAGGAGCCGTACCACTAAGCGTTGTTTGATGCCAAGTTGCTGAGCCTGAGTTGCGGATCCTCCGCCACCCGGGCGAATCGCGCCAATATCGAAGATCGCATGGCGTGGCGTTCGAATCTCAGCAGACAGAATCCACCCGTTTTTCCTTAGAAGCGCTGTAGGTCCGTTTACTGTGATCTCCGCGTCTGTCGACAGGCCCCAGACGATCTCAATCGGCTGGTCTGCCCGAACCACATCCTCAATCAAAATGCATCGCCGTTGAACCATACCGGCGCGGCGAGTCCATTGGCGTAATTTTAGGTTGGCCTTGGACAAATCCAATTGCACCCAACTCATCTCCGGTCCGAACTCTTGCCTGATGATCCTCGCTTCACCCTTCGGATCTTGGTTTTCGCGGTCTACCAGCAGTGTATTGTGATTTTCTGTGCGGGCTCGCGCGTTTCTTTGACCAACTTGCGAAGCATCATCGTAGGGATCGTCCAACGCCCATCGCACCCCACCGGCATCGAGCACAAATGTACCCAAGTCCGGATGAGCGTGGGGGATCTTGTTGTCACCGGCCTTGATGGCAAAGAACAGCGCGTTGGGGTCGTCCCAGGCGCTGCGGAAAGTTGCGATGCCGGTAGCGGCGAAGACGGCATCCAAGGCCACTGCAGGCGTCTGCTGGGGAGGCCGGGCGTCCTTGGTGAACCACGCAAGGTCCAAAGGTTCAGACCTTGCGGACCGTTCCATTTGACGCTGCTCCTGCCATGCCCACACAGGCGCGTTGTAGTGCTTGGCGAGCCAGAACTGTTCCGGCGCGGTGCCCGGATCGTCCATCCCGTCGCCCCAGTTGAACACGCGACCCGTGGGTCCCGTTGTGTGCAGGCGGAATCTGCCATATCGGTCGAATCCGCGCGGAACACCCAGGCCGAGGTCGGAGCCGAGCGCGGTGCTCAAGGAAGCGAAAAACAGGGCGGTGTAGCGCGCCGCGAATTCCCCATAGCCGGGGCCTTCCGGCCAGCCTCCGTCCGGGCTCCATGTGGACAGGCCATGGACAATGGACTCGGCAGCGGCACGGGCGATTTCGACAGATTTGTCGCCGGAATCACTATGAACTTCGGGGTTGGTCGGCTCGGCGAGGGCCAAGGCTCCGATCATCATCGCGGCGTTGCAAACGATGTTCCAGTGGTATTTTTCGCGCGTCCACCAATTTTTCGCCAGATAGATGGGACGGGCTGGGTCGAGACCCTTTGACCGCAGCGCGTTCGAGACCAGCAGCCGTTCGTCTGCCGACAGGACAGGATAGAGCCAGTCGTAGCCGATGGCGAAGGCCAAAGTCATTTCCGCACAGTCGATGAATCGCGTGGGGTTCCAATCCCGGAAATTCGCCGCAGCCTTCAATTCCATGATTGCGCGACGCAGCCATGGATCCTTGGCTGTTAGCCGGTACATCAACGCCAAAGTCATGACGCGGTCCAAGACGCGGCGCGACGGTGAGCGCGCGCTGTTGGCATTGGATCTGGGATCGACGGGCGGTGTGGAGAGGAGGCGGTCGGCCTCCTTTTCCAATTCGCCGTAACAGCGGCGGGCTGTGCTGTTTTCGCGAGCGGCTTGCTTGATGCGGTCGAGGTCGGTGTCCAGCAGCAACAACCGCGGGTGGGCGGGACGGAGGGTCTTGAACGGATCCACCGGATTTGCAGCGGGAGGTTGCTCCGTGGGCGATTGGGCTGCTGTGGCAACATCCGCGTAACCAGCCAAGCAGGCCAAGCGTCCAATCGCGTCCCTTCGTGTCAGCTGCACCCTCACCTCCCAACAGTTTGGCACAGGTGGCAACGCACGAACCGTAGATGGTCCAGGCCGCATGTGAGAATACGAGCTTGATCGAACGAATCGCAGTCTTAACGCGGAAGCCGGCCCGAGCCGTGATGTTTGATTTTGACGGCACCATCGGCATGGTCCGGGCGGGATGGATGCCACTGATGTTGGACATGATGATGGAAACGTTGGGGGCGCTTGGACCGGACCCGATAGCGTTGCGGGCAGAGGCCGAGGAGTATGTAGCGCGGTTGACGGGGCGCGACACCTATTTCCAGATGGCCGCGTTTGCGGAACACGTGGAGCGGTTGGGCGGCTTGGCGCGCACCGGCTGGGAATACAAGGAAGAGTTTATGTCCCGGCTGGAAGGCGCGAGGCAGCAACGATTGGGCGGCTTGGTCGATGGCTCAATTCCGGCGGAGGCTCTGATGATTCCCGGGTCCAGGGAAATTTTGCTGGCCTTGGCCGCCGAGGGAATTCCGGCGTATCTGGCTAGCGGCAGCGACCACGATTCGATTGTGATGGAATGCGGATTGCTGGGGATCCACGATCTGTTCCGGTCGATCCATGGCTCGGCTCCGGGGCAGCCGACGAAGGGGGAACTACTTCGCCAGTTGGTCGATTCGGGGATTGACCCTAACCAGATCGTGACTTTTGGCGATGGGCGGGCGGAGATTGAGGAGACGGCGTTGATCGGAGGCGTTGCTGTTGGTGTCGCCAGCGATGAGCCGGAGTGCGTCGAGGTGGACCAGAAGAAGCGGCGCTGGGTGATCGAGGCGGGGGCCCACTACGTGATTCCGAATTACCTGCAGCCTGACTTGATGCAATTGGTGGGTGGACTTATATGAGAACGCTGGCGATTGATATCGGCGGGACGAAGTTTACTGTTGCGGCCTTCGAGGATGCACTGTCCGGCGTAGCCACGATGGTGCGGCGTGAGAGCCGGGCGACGGACCGCGAAGGTGGTCGGGAATGGTTGATGTCGGCCTTGGAACCGATGGTGGCGGCTTGGCACGCGGAGACGCCCTTCGACAGGTGCGGCATTGGCTTCGGTGGGCCGGTGATCTGGGGGACGCAGATGGTTGCGACCTCGACACACGTTGGCGGCTGGGCCGATTTCGACTTGGCCGGGCGCATACGGCAAGTGCTGGGCGGCATGCCTGTTGTGATGGACAACGATGCCAATGTCGGCGCCCTGGGCGAGTACCTGTATGGTGCCGGGGTAGGTTGCAATCCGCTGGTCTATCTGACGGTTTCCACGGGAATAGGCGGCGGGATTCTAGTGGACGGGAATGTACTGCGCGGGGCCGATTCGTGGGCTGGCGAGCTTGGCCACACGACCGTACGACCAAGTGGCCCCGAATGCCTCTGCGGGTCCCACGGCTGTTTGGAGCGACTCTGTTGCGGGCTGTGGTTGGAGCGGGACCATGGGGTCGCAGCCAAGGAGCTGATGCAGCGACCGGAGTTTGTGCGCAGCTACGTGGTGGACTTGGCCCAAGGGCTGAAAAACTGCATCATGGTGCTGAACCCGGAGCGGATAGTGCTGGGTGGCGGGATTGCGAAGGCCGGGGATGCACTGTTCGTCCCGTTGCGCGAGGAACTGGCTCGGCAGATGCCAGCATGGTCCCGGGCTAGGATCGATGTCCGCCAAGCCGCACTTGGCGATGACAGCGTGCTTTGGGGGGCGCTAGGTTTGGCGGTGCAGTCGGGCTAGGCGAGCAGTCCCTTGATCTGCGATTCCACCCCTGAACGCACTTTGGCCTCGCCCAGAAAGTTTTTCACCATCTGGGGGAGTTCGCAGAACACGATTACCTCGGACGGGGAAACGGTCACAATCCCCGACACTGGGACTTTGATGAAGCCCATCTTGCCGGTAATGCCGAACGTCATTACCTTGTTTCCAGAGGCGTCGGTCGTCCACTCCTTCTTGGGGTCTGCCAGCTGTACGCCGGAAATCCCCTTTTCCAGTAAGTGGTTGACGCCGTTTTCGATCAGGTCAACCACCTCCTGCTGCGTCTTGTTGTGGGGGATGTTGATGGTCACTGGGCTTCGTTCCTTTTGAGCTGCCCGCAGGCGGCGTAGATGTCGAGTCCCCGCGGACGCCGGATGAAGCACGGCACCGCGCGGCGGACGATGGCTTGGAAGGAGGCGACACGTTCCGGTGTCGGCGTGGAAAACGGGATGCCGGGGCCGGGATTCAGGGCAATCAGGTTGACCTTGCAGTTTAAGTTGGCAAGCAGCTTGACAACGCGCCGGGCGTCGGCGTCGGTGTCGTTGACTCCGTTGAGGAGCACGTATTCGAAGGTCAGCTTTTCCCAAGCACGCAGGGGATAGGCTCGGCAGGCTTCCATCAGGTCCGGCAGGTGCCACTTCCGGGTGATGGGCATCAGGGCTTGGCGGGTTTCCTCGGTGGATGCGTTCAGGGAGATGGCAAGCTTGGGCCGGATCTCGGCCTTGCCAAGTTCCTCGATACGGGGGATGATGCCGGAGGTCGAGACGGTGATGCGTCGCTCGGTCATGCCCGCACCGTTGGGGTCCACCAGGATCCGGGTGGCCTTCAGGACGTTGGCGAGGTTCAGCAGTGGCTCGCCCATGCCCATCATTACGATGTTGAATCGACGGGCGTTCGGCTTGGCAGTGTCGATGGAGAGGCCGTTGTGGCGTGCCACGAAAAGGACCTGGCCCACGATTTCGCCCGCCGTCAAGGACCGCTCCAGACCCATCAGGGCGGTCATGCAGAATTTGCAATCAACAGGGCAGCCGACTTGGCTGGAAATGCAGACGGTATCGCGGTCCGGCTCCGGCATGAGGACGGTTTCGACAGTCCGGCCATCGGATAGGCGGAGTAGGTAGCGGCGGGTGCCGTCGACGGAATCGTAGACTTTGTCAAGGTCCGGGAGCCCCAGTTCGGCGTTGGCGGCGAGCTCGGCGCGCAGCTTGGCCGGGAGCGTGGAAATTTGAACGAGGTCGCCAACCTTTTCGTTGTAGATGGCGCGGTAGACCTGATCAGCGCGGAACGAGGGCGAACCCGCCGGCAACACTTGGCGGATGTCGCTAAGTTCCATTCCTACAAGCGATTGCGGCACATTCCAAGGGTAGCATCTCCGGGCTGGGATTCCGCTGGTTCGGGGTACAAGGTAGAATTCGCGTGTGCTTGTGAAATATTTCCGATTGATTTCGGTGTTCGTGGCCTCGGTTCCGTTGGCCTGCGCGGTGGAGACGTACACGTATTGGGTGGATCCGTGTACTCCCGACGCGGCACGGTCGACGGCGTGCGAGACCGATGACCCGGAGTTGGCGAAGTGGGCGTTCGAGGCGTGGCAGCGGGAATCGGGCGGTCGGCTCGTGTTTGTCCCGGTCGATTCCGAGGCCAAGGCGAGGATTCGACTGCACTGGGCCAACGGGCAGGGAAGTTTGTACGGCGAGACCCGACCCATCCTGGTGAACGGACGCAGGGGGGCCGAGATTTATGTCCTGCCGGACACGCGGCTGCTGGGCCCGGATATCGACGCCGCGACCAGGGCCGACCGGCTCTTGCGGCACGCGGTGGTTTATCTGACGTGTTTGCATGAAAGCGGCCATGCGCTCGGCTTGGAGCACACGGCGAGGTTCGCGGACATCATGTATACGTTCCGGTATGGCGGGGACATTGTCGGGTACTTTGAGCGCTACCGTAAGTTGTTGAAGGTGCGGGGGGACATGCCGAGGTTCGCCGGGATTTCGGATGCGGATCGCGTTGCGCTGGTGGAGATTTTCAAATGAAAAGAACAGCGGTTGTGACCGGGTCGAACCGGGGAATTGGGCGCGCCATCGCCATGCGCCTAGCTGCGGAGAGTGCCAACGTGGTCCTGTGTGCGCGGGATTCGGCGCTGCTTGAGGCTACGGCCGGGGAGATCCGCGCGGCGGGAGGGAAGGTTCACTGCGTCGCCCTCGACCTTCGCCTGCCAGATTCGGCGCGGATTTTGGTACAGGCGGCCGTGGATGTTTTCGGGGGCATCGATATCGTCGTCAATAATGCCGGTGCAACCAAGCGCGGGGATTTCGAACTGCTGACCGACGACGACTGGGCTGATGGCTATGCGCTGAAGCTGTTCGGGGCGGTACGGCTGACTCGCGCGGCTTGGCCGTACCTGCGCGAACGGAAGGGGTCGGTTGTGAATATTGCGGGCTCGGGCGGAAGGACGCCGGGCCCGCAGTTCACCATTGGCGGCTCGGTGAATGCGGCTCTGTTGTCGCTGACGAAGGCTTTGGCGGATTTGGGGCTGCGGGTTGGGGTGCAGGTCAATGCAGTGAATCCGGGGCCCGTGCGGACGGCGCGGTTCGAGGCCCGGTTGGCTCGGACAGCGGCGGAGCACGGGGTGGACCGCGACCAGGCGATGGAGATTTTCCTGCGCGAGGAGCGGATTAGCAAGGTGGGTGAGCCCGAGGATATCGCCGGATTGGTGGCGTTCCTGCTGTCGCCGGAGGGGCGGCTGCTGCATGGGTCGATTATTGACGCGGATGGTGGGGCTACGAAGACGATTTAGGGGATGGAGGCCGGTTGAGCGGTGGTGTCGCGGGTATTCGATTCGGTGGGTGCGGGTTTGAATCTGCTGCCCCGGTTTTTGGCGTATCCGGGATCGGGAACTCGGCGCGTTCGTACAAGACCCCCAGTTCGAGGGCGCATCCGATGGATTCCAGCCGGATCACGTCGCCGGCATCCACCCACTCGCGGAATACCCATGATTGATCCGGTTGGCGAACATAATGCTCGGCACGGATCTCATCCTGGGCTAGGAGGAGGTATTCTGCGAACGAGGGCAGCTCTCCGTAGAGCCGGAATTTCTCGCGCCGGTCGTAGTTCCTCGTAGAAGGTGACAGGACTTCCACAATGATGGTGGCGTCGGTAAGGGTGTCGCGCTCAGAGTCCAGGAAGGTCGCCGATTCGCAGAAGACTACGACATCGGGATAGGTTAGGACGTGGGATTTGTTGCAGAAGACGCGAAGGTCGCTGCCAGCCACGGCGCATGGGGTACCCTTGAGCTGGCGGTTCAGACTGGCTCCGGCCTCCTTTGCGATCAGCGCATGGTTCCGGCTTCCGCCACCCATGGCGTAGATGGCACCTTGGAAATACTCGCTTCGCTGGTCGGCAACGCGCTCCTTGGCCAAATACTGGGCGACCGTGAAGATAGGAAGTGGTTGTGTTGACATCGCGGCCCTGATGGTATTGTCGCAGATTTCACTGGCATCCGGCTATGGCCGTGTAAAAGGCGGCCATAACCAGGAATGGCCGCCCTACCAACCAGGTCGGCGCCTTACGTGGACACGGATTGGTCGTCGAGTCGGTCTACTTGCCGTCCAGCGTAAGCGTTATGATGCTGTGGTCCGTCACGGGATTGCGGCTGCTGGCACGGAGCCTTGCTGCGCCGAGCCCTCGACGCGATGCTGTACCTCCCGCAGTCTGGGAACCCTTCGTAGCTGCCGCCGTTCATGATAGCGTCGGACTCCCGTTCGGGCCCGGCATTTCCACCGGGTCCCCGGTGTCCTCACTCGTGATTTAGGCGATGGGGAGCGACTGCCGGAGACGGGGATCGCGCAGCCAGATCCCGAGCCAAGCGAGAACACCGCAGGTGACCGCGAATACGATGTTGAAGGCAGGCGCGGAGACTCGGACGTGGGTGGCCACGGCACCGCCCAGGTAGCCGGTCAGCAGGATGGCCCCGAGGGGAGCCGTGCGCGGGATCAAGTACAGAATTGTGGAGGCCAGCAGCGCGAGGCCCATCCCTACGATGGAAGATTCGGGGAAGCCCAGCTTCGTCATGGCGTCAATGACCGGTGCGGCCTTCACCACTTTCATTCCGGCGTCCACGAGGAGGAACATGGAGACTAGTCCGCTGATGATGAGGCCAGCCCAACGGCTGGCGCGTGAGATTTCGGTGGTGGCGTTGGCCATGGCTATTTCTCTTTGCTGCCTGCCCCAAATGGTTCGGCAAGCGATTTTTGAGTTCCCATGGTATCAAGGCTCAGCTGATCCTCAACCCAACATCCGAGAGATGGTGCCAACTGGAAACCCTCAGACTCCAAGCCAGACGCACTGGGAGTCTGAAGAGGCTGCCGCTCGATTTTC
>CAITMP010000539.1 GCA_903893525.1 uncultured Acidobacteriia bacterium
CCAGCCAGAAGCGCGTCAGCAGAATCACGCGGATTCCTTCTTGTTTGTAAGACTCAACCGACGGTCACCGACCGACAATCCCAAGCACCCTCAACCGATCGATTGCGCGCTTGTCGGCCAAGGCCTCGGCTTTCTTGTACCACTCGATCGCTTGGAAAAGATTCTTCTGCACTCCCTCGCCCCGCTCATACAGTGACCCAGCGAGGTACATTCCACTTCTGTCACCCTTCTCGGCAGCATGCAAGTACCATTTCAGTGCCTCTGGGGCATCCTTCGGTACGCCTTGGCCCTTTTCGTAGAGCCAGCCAACGCTTCCGGCAGCCACCACGCTGCCAGCCTCTGCCGCCTTCTTGTACCAGGTCATGGCCTCGCGATAGTCAACAGCAACGCCCTTACCAAAGTAGTAGCAAGTGCCGAGTTCGTTAAAGGCAGCGGCGGACCCGGCATCTGCGGCTTTTCGAAACCAGCGCAACGCCTCGGCGTAGTCTTGCGGGGTGCCTTTTCCCCCGGAATAGAGATTGCCGACATCTACCATACTTACTATTAGGCCAGCGTCCGCTGACTTCTTGAACCAACGCATTGCTTCGACGTAGTCCTGCGGCACTCCTACTCCGCCGCTGTAGTAGATGGAAGCGACATTGGCCATGGCTCGTGCGAGGCCTTTTTCAGCAGCCTTGCGAAACCAAGTCATGGCCTCGCGGGCGTCTTGCTTTACGCTGTACCCCCGGGCGTACAGAACTCCCACTTGATTCATCCCAAGGGCGCCGTCGGAATTTGCAGATCGACGGTACCATCGCATTGCTTCCTGGTAGTCTTGCCGAACACCCTTGCCATCTTGGTACAACATTCCTACCTCGGCAATTGCCGTGGCATCATTGTGATCTGAAGCCAAGATTAACCAGCGCTTCGCCTCGGCAAAGTCCGTTGCCACCCCCTGGCTATCGCGGTAGTGTTCACCAACCTCCCGCAGTCCCTCCGTGCTTCCCGCCTCCGCGGCCTTGCGAAAGGCCGCAAGAGCGCCGACATACTCTTTCTTGGCGTCCAATTGGCGAGCTTCAGCCAGCCAATCCTTGATCTCCGCCTGCGTCTTCTCGGCCTTGCCCGCCGATTCGAGAGCATCCCGCGCCGCCTGGTTCGAGCCATCCAAGTCCACCGCTTGTTGGAAGCCATTGATCGCGCAGCGGTAGTCCTTCCGCTCCATACACGTGCGGGCACTCCTCATCTGAGTCGCGACTTTCGCGTCCAGTTGCTTCCGTTCCACGACCCGGCGCGCCAGCCCTGAGACCACGGCTGCGCTCGGAACGTCGTACAGGAACCGGGTCTTGTCCTCATCGTCCTCGAAGTGCTGCTGCAGCTTGACCAGAGCCCAGTGCCCCACCAGTTCCTTGGCCCGTTCAGGCGGCGCGGAAAACCAATGCTCCTCCCCAGCGATGGTCGCAACCAGTCGTTCCGTGTCTGGATCATAGCTCGTGTAAATTGGTCCCGGCGGAATCACGTAACGGCCTGCCTTGAGCGCATTGATCCTCTTCCGTGCGGCCGTATTCCGGATATCGAGGTTTGCCGCCGCCCTTTCCGTCAAGGCCGACTTTTCTTGTCCCAACTGCCTCTCCAAGCTCTCGACAGCATCTTGCGCGTTCCGCTTGCGGACTTCGTAATCGATGGTCTTTTCGAACGGACCTCTCGGCTCGATGTTGGAGGCAGACGACTTCTTCCGCAGGAAGTCCGCGTCCACCTTGCGGATCGCTTCATCCCGCTCGCGATTGACGACGCCTTCGTTCTGAACGATGCCTTGTTCCAAGGCAGCCACTTCGGCCTTGGCCTGCGAAAGGCTGAGTCGCGAAATAGTATCCCGGTCCAAGGTGTCCATCAGGCGGGAGGGAGCGCCCGCCGCCACCAAGCGTTCAAGGGCGGTCGGCGACAGGGTGAAGGAAACATGGCAACTCGCGATCAATTCCGCAATCCGACCTTCGGGAACATGGTTCTTAATCTCACCCACCACTTGGAGGAGCGTCAGCGGCGCTCCTGTCGGGCACCGTGGGGGTGTTTGTGCCCCAGCGTTTTCGACGAGTAAGAACAAAGCAATCAACCAAAGGCAACGGTGCTGCTTCTCTATTTTGGCTCTCTCCATCGCAATCCTCGCTCATCGCCCCTTGCACAGGACTCGCAACGACATGTCATGCCAAGAACCCAAGGACAACAGGTTGCCCCCGAAGTCGGCATGAGCGAGATAGTCCGACGGCTTGTTCCCTTCGTGACGGTCTACCGCGTAATGGCGGTCTCCTTGCCAGATGGTTTGCCCGTTGTACGTTAACAGGGCGTTTGTCCGGGGAAGCAGACCTACCGAGTCAAGAATCGCCTTGCCGCCCAAAGTGACCGCGGCGACCAAGTCATTCCAATCCCCAACGACTGACGTCGGCCCAAACTCCGCGCGGCAGGCGGCGCGCAGGTCGCTTTTTTCAGAAACCATCCGTTTCGTCAAGCCAAGCGAAATCGCTATCGTTGCGTTCTGGGAGTCGCCCCGAGCAGCCAAAGTGAAGGTTGCCTGTCCCGTGTACCTGCCGACGGAGTCCAACATTGTGGCTGCGTATTGCATGGTGAGTCCATTTCCTTTCAATGACAACGTGATCTGATAGCTTCGCGTCTCCGTAGTCCCTTGAAGCACTGCGGAATTCGCGCCTGCTGCTCTCCCCGACACTGAAACCTCTCCCGTCCAGAGACCGCTCAGTTCCCCATTCGCATTCTGGGCCAAAACCAGCGAATCATCTCCGTGTTCGCCCCTGCTGTTGCTCCATTGTCCGGCCCACCTTCCTACAAACAACGATGCTGCGGCCTTTTGCTGCTCTAGGTTGGCGGCTTGCCGTCGAGAACGCGACGTGGCAACCGGCGATCAGATCCACGATTCGCCCTTCTGCCACGTGGTTGGTGATTTCACCCAACACTTGGGGCATCCTGAGCGCCGCCTTGGTCGGGCATGTTGCGGGCTTTTGGGCCGCAGCCGGAACTACTATCGCGAAGACCGCCGCAAGGATCGTCCGAATCATCGTTCTACCTCCGCATAGAAAGCCGGTTCGAACCCTATTGATGGACGCACAAGGCTCTCCCATCGCCCGCCTTGACCGTAACGGCCAACTTGGCCCCCTTTTCAAAAGTGAAGAACCATGCCTCCGGGCCATCCTTGCCAGGGGGAGCAAGTGAGGAACTCCACGAATACAGGTTGGACAAGGCAATGTCTCCCTTGATGTGGTAGCTTTGCAGTCCGGGCACCAGCACATTGCTTGGCTCCGTGCTGTTGAACCAGTCCCAAGCTTGTTTGCCAGACATTTTGCGTCTACTCCTGGTGGGGTCGTAAAGCGCTTGGAGTTGTTCGATCGTCGCCAGATGCCAATCCGAGAAATCCCCGATTCGAAGCGACTGGCAGTACTTGGCACCCGACTCCCACGTGACATTCTTCCCGTTGTCGTGGCTAGTCCAAAGCAATCCAGTGGCGGCATCGAACCACGCGCCTTGAATCAACTTCGGATTGCTGGTCAAAGACGCGCGCAACTGGCGGGCGGATGCCGCCTCCCGTTCCGCCTTGGCGGCCCGCTCCTGCACAACCTTGGCCTCGGCCTCCGCGCTGGCTTGAGTCGAGGAGATTCCAGCCTTCGCTGCTTGGTTGTCGGGGTCCAGTTGAAGAACTTCCCTGTAGGTCCTCAGGGCAGAGGTGAAGTCACGGTTGCCCAACCCAGCGCGGGCTTCGGAGAGCAATCCATTGATCCGAGTAGATCTGGCGCTGGCTTGGGACGCGACAATGCCTTCCTTCGCCGCTGGATAATCCGGCTTGAGCTTCAGCACGTCGTTGTACGCGGAAATCGCAGCGGAGTAATCCATGTTCGCCGCGTACCGCCGGGCTTTCGCCATCAACGCCGAGATCTGCTCCGCCACAAGCCCCCGGCGTGATGCACCGGCGACTGGCTCAGCCGCCATCCTATCGGACAGGAAGCGGGCATTCCGCTCGTCATCCGTGTATTTCTGCTTTACCCGGACCTCACTCCAGTGTTCACTTAGCGCCCTGGCGCGTTCCGGACGGACCGAAAACCAGTACTCCTCGTTGTCGATCATGGCCGTGAGGCGCTCGGTGTCAGCGTCATAGGTGGCAAATACTGGTACCGCCGTGACCGAATATAGGCCGTTCTTGAGGGCGGCGATCCGCCGTTGCGATGGCGCGTTTCTGGTCGCGACATCGCTCAACGAACTAGCCTCAAGTCTAGAGCGTTCCCCGTTGTGGGCCCGGTCCATTGCCGCGAGCTTCTCCTTGTTTTTCCGAACACGATCCTCGTATTCCGCGGTCTTCTCATACGGGCCCTTGGGTTCGATGACGGCGGCTTGATCCCGCTGCCGCCCGAATTCCTCATCCAACTTCCCGAGCGCCGCGTCGCGTGTCGTCCCGCCGACCCGTTCGTTGTCCGCGATTTGGCGCTCCAATTCTGCCACCGCGTTGTGCGCTTGGACCAAGGTAAGCCGGGAGATGGTGTCGCTATCCAACGCATTGATGACCGTCGTTGGCGGGTTGGACGCGGCCAGTTGGTCCACGATGGCCGGTGTGAACGAAAACGAAACGTGGCAGGCCCGGATCAGTTCCACGATGCGGTTGTCAGGGACGTGGTTTGCGATCTCGCCCAGGATCTGGGCCAATGTCAGGGCCTGCTTGGTCGGGCAGTTCTGTGCTCGACCCATCGAACCGGTCAAACAGGCCACCATGCATAGTCTGGCCATGAATCCACCAATCGCTGTCATTGTAGAACCTCCAGTTAGACCCTAGTCGTGGACGCAGAGCGCTGGCAGTAGGCTGAAAGGACCCGACATCGCCGGGAACTTGCGTCCCTTGTCGGAGAACCGATATGCAAAGAAGCCCGTCTTGCTGGAGGGCGAATTGCTCCAGCTCCAAGAGTTCGTCAGGACGATGCCCCCGGCAATGTGGTAGGTCTTGTGTTTTGTGTCGACTCGAGAGGCTGACACGTCGTACATCACCGCCAACTCCTCAACGGTGGCCAATCGCCACCCCGACATTCCAGCCAGTGTCAAGGCTTGGCAGTATTCATGGGCCTTCTTGTGCGTCAGGTCTTTCCCACTGTCATGGGTTGCCCATGTTAGGTTCGAGTCCGGGGCCTTCCAAGTTTCGGGAGCCGGGCCCTGTTGGCCGTGAAGCATCGAGCTGGCCAGCAGGCTCAGGCGGAGAATTGGGATGTGGAGTCGTTTCATTCGGTGTTTACCTCTTTATTTTGATTGCCTTGCGCAAAGGACCCGCATTAGCCTTCGGTAAGCTGGTGCCGGGTCCGTCATTAGCTGTCCGGTGAAGAATGCAATGAAAAGTGGTTTTGATGAAGCGTTCTTAGTTCCACTCCAAACTAGGCCAGTCGTGAGGGTTATTTCGGGCCGAGTCTTGTATTTGTAGGTGTTGCCGTCCACGGGCGTACCATTCCTCTGGTTTTTGGGGTCGAACAATAGCCCCAGCTCGAATCGCGTGGCCAATCGCCAATCGCTGAATCCGGCGGTACGCAAGGCAGTGCAGTAATCGAATGCGTGCTTCCAATCAACAGTGGCACCGTTGTCTTGGGTGGTCCACATCAGCTTATTAGTCCTGTCAACCCAGACGCCGCTGGCCCGTTGCTGCTCCTCAATCGCTTGCCGCTTGGCAAATTCCGCTTGGGCGGATGCGCCGCCCAAGAGCGCGGTCTTATTGCTGGGGTCCAACTGCAGAACCTTCTTGTAAGTGTCAATTGCGGCTTCAAATCCGTCACGCTTCAGCTGCCATTCGGCGAAGGCCAACATGTCGTTGACTTGGACCTTCGTCATGGTCTCCACGGTCAGGCTCAGGCCGCGTCGAGCAACTTGGTTTTGCGGGTCAACCTGAAGAGCTTGGTCGTAGGATTCCACCGCGCCCACGTAATCGGCACGGTCGAACTGCGCCTGGGCCTTGCTAAGCGCTGCGGAAAGGCGGTCGTCACGATCCTTCCGCGCGATCTCCGCAACTGCCTTCACAGAAAACCCCGCAAGATCCGGTCCGCCGGAACCGTCGGCCAAGTAGCGCGTTCGTTTCGGGTCCTCGTCATAATTCTGCAGCGCTCGGACATCCTTCGAGTGTTCATTGAGGGCCTTCGCCCTCGCCGGAGCCACTGCGAACTGGTACTCTTCGCCTCCAACCGTCGCGCCTTGGCGCTCCGCATCGGCGTCATAGGTAGTCAGGCGAGGCACAATCGACGCCAAGGGATAGTGTCCCGCCTTCAAAGCCGCTATCCGCCGCAGCGACGGTTGGTTCTTTTGCTGAAGATCCCCCACCGCTTTTCTCGAAATCCCTGAACGTTCAGCATTCCTTTGCCCCTCCAGCCGAGTCACTTCTTCCTGTGCCTTGCGTCTACGCAACTCATAGTCGGAGGTTTTTTCAAATGGATCTTTGGGCGCAATCTGGTTGGCCGCCGCTATCTTGGCTTCGAATTCCGAATTGATCTTGATCAGTTGGGCATCCCGTTCGCGGTTGAGGGCAGTCCCGTTGTCCACCATATGTTGCTCCAAGGCCGCGACTTCCGCTCGTGCCAGTGCCACAGACAGCCGGGAAATGGTATCCCGGTCCAAAGCTTCCAGTGCTATTGCTGGGGCATCGGCGAGTTGTTCGACCGCCGGTGGATTCAATTGGAAGGCAACGTGGCAATATCCGACTAGTTCGGCGATGCGGCTAGGTGGAACCTTGTTGGCAACTACGCCAACTACTTGAGCCAACGTAAGGGCTGTTCCCGTGGGACACGTGGATCGCGTTTGGCCGACCGCTGACGTCGCCACGCAGATCGCGGTTATCACCACCTTGCGGATTGAACCTATTCTTCGCATCGCAACTTCACCATTTCCTTATTGATTGCACGCACTGAGAGGCCCGCACTCGGCTAGCACTTCCTGCTTCCCGGTCTTGGCTGTTTCGTTATTCGGGTCAAGCTTAAGCACTCGATTGTATTCGCTGAGCGCCTCCCGATAGCTGCGCTGATCGAATAGCCGTTTGCCTCTTGAGTTTCCCTCTCTTATCCCTTGTTCGGTCGCTTGGGTGTTCGCCGTCTGTTCCCTCAGCATTCTGCTGAGCGCGAATGAAACCACCTTACGGGTACCCGCCACCAGAATGATCTTCTCCCGAGCGGAAACCGAGGAATTTTCGGTGGCGACTGCGGCAACCCAATGCGTCCCCTGCGGCGCGTTCACGACACTCCCAGACAGACCGGTCTTGCCCTGTTGGGTCTCGTCGAAGCTCCACGCGCAAGGCAAGTCACAGGAAACCTCCAAAATTGCAGTCGTTGCTTTTGGCGGAGCTGGCGATTCAGTCCTCTCCCCGCTAGGACTTCGACCACGGTCGTTGTCTGGAACAGGTGCCGACGAAGATGACGAGGATGATGACGAAGCGGTCGGAATTGAGAAATCGGAGGTCTTCCTCTGGTTGATATCCTTTGGACCGAACATCACGAAAAGAGCCCCTGCCCCGATTCCTGCGGCTATCACTGCAGCCCATACAGTCCGCCTGGGCGCTGTCGGCGGCACTCCAGCGACAGTGTGAGCCTGTTCCTCGGTCTTTCTTCGCGCCTTTTCTCCCGCCTCCCGTTGGGCGATCAAGGCACGTTCGACCTCTATGCGGCGCTTCTCATCTGCATCGTCTTTGGCTCCCTGTCCATCGTCGGTCGAAACGAAAGGATTGAGTCCCGCAATGACTTCCGCCGCCGTTGGTCGGTGCACCGGGTCTGGCTGAAGCATGGACTCCACAACCCGTGCCAAAGCGACTGCCAACCCGGGCTGTCCCAGCAAAGATTTGCGCTGTTGGTCCTGGTGTGCTCGGCGGGCCTCCGCCGAATTCGTAATCCCTTCGAAAGGTACGCATCCCGTGATCAGTTCGTAAAGAATCGCTCCAAGAGAATAGATGTCTGAAGGTGGTCCTATCTCAGACCGGCCGGTTGCCTGCTCCGGGGCCATGTAGTTCCAAGTGCCGGCGATATCGCCACCGCCCCAGTGTGGGTCCGCAGCAGCGCCCTCGGCTTGGAACACCTCGGTGGCCTTCGCCAGCCCAAAGTCCAGAACCTTGAGTGGAACCGGATGGCGTGCCGTGGTTGACATCACATTCTCAGGCTTGAGGTCCCCGTGAATCAGCCCAACGGAGTGCGCAGCTTCCAATGCTCTTGCCACCTCCACGCCAATGATTGCCGCGAAGCGCGCTGGAAGGCTATGCTCCATCCATTTCGTCAAGGTCTTGCCCGGGATCATTTCCATGATCAATACAGGGACACGGGAGACTGTGTACTCGAGGGAAAATGCTCGAACGATACCGGGATGGTTTATGGATAGGGTCTTGTTCCCTTCGTCGGCGAACCGGGCCATGTACCTTGCGTCACCGAATAACCGCGACTGCGGAACCTTCATTGCCCGTATATTGGTGCCGGAAGGTAGCTCGATGTCACGAACTTCAAATACATCGGCCATAGCGCCATGTCCAATGGCCCTGAGAATCTCATATTTTCCCTTGATGATGGAGCCGACTTCGAACGCCTCGCGCGTCTCCAGGGGTCGCCCATGAAGCGGGCAATTGCGTGTGCCCGCCGGGTAGGATGTCCTGCAAATGGAGCAATATGTCATGATTGGACTCCCTCTACGCCATCAAGTCGCCCGGCGGCACTACCCGAATCAACTGGACAGTAATGTTGTCTGGACCACCACGAACCTTGGCCCATGCAACCAATTCGGCGCAAGCATCGGACAGCGGCTGGTCAAAGACGGCGGAGGCCATCTCCTCATCCGAAATCAGACCGTGCAATCCGTCACTGCAAAGCATCAGAATGTCATTGCCTTGGAGCACCAAGGGGTCGTTCACAAAATCTGCTTTGAGAGACTGGCCCACACCCAGTGCTGCGGACAGGACATGACGCCTTTCATGGGTCAACGCCTCCTCTTCGGTAATGAGCCCGTTCTCACGAAGATCATTGACGGCTGTGTGGTCGCGACTGACCCGAACCGCTTTGCCGTCCCGTAGCAGGTACAGCCGCGAGTCGCCGACGTGCCCAAGCGTGAGACGCGAATTCTTCAGAATGATGCACGTGCAGGTGGTCCCCATCTTTTGCAGCTCGGCGTCCTGGGCAGCGGCATCTTGAATCGCACGATGGGCTTCGTGAAATCCTTCCATTAGAACGTCGCGCGGATCAGCCTCCTCGCTGGCAAGGAAGATGTCCCGGACCGTTTGCCCGGCGAGGCGGCTGGCCAGCCGCCCCCCCTTGTAAC
>CAITMP010000540.1 GCA_903893525.1 uncultured Acidobacteriia bacterium
CACGAGCTCGCTGGCAAATCGAGGGCTTTTCCCTAAGGCGATCTTCCACTGCACCGTCGCTAGATGACCGGTGCGGGCGCTGGATGACATATAGGGATTTGATCGAATGCGGGGACACCTGGTCCCGCCTAAAGCTCGACAATAGCCCGAAGCAGATTTCTTCTTTCGACGCCCTGGTGGACCTAACTCGATTCGTTCTGGACCCGGTCATCGACTACTTCGGTGCGATTCGTCTAACGTATGGATTCTGTTCTTCGGAACTGCGTAGGCATATTAAAGCCGGTGTTGCTCCAAATCTCGATCAGCATGCATCCTGCGAAACCTTGCGGACTGGCAAGAATGTCTGCAATCGGCATGGCGCTGCGGTCGACTTCCTAATTCAAGATGAGAACATGAGAGAGGTCGCCGAATGGATTCGCGATAATTTGCCGTTCGACCGACTTTATTACTATGGGCCTCACAGGCCCATACACGTGAGTTACGGCCCAGATCACAAGCGAGAATTGGTTACCATCCGCGAGGTGAAAGGGCGCCGAGTCCCGCGAGTGGAGTCGAGCACTTAGTCTAGAATCACGCCCAGTCAACTAGTTTGGAATGATGAGGCGTATTCGTTGTGAATGATTCGGCCTATCTATAATTATCTCGGGCGGTCGAATGAGTTCAATCCAACTCAGCAAATTTACGACTAAATGCTTAATCGTCTGACGGTATGGCTTTGGATCGTCGGCGAGGCTATCGTGAAGTCTGGCAGTGAGTGCCCCGAAGTACAATTCAGCCGCCGGCTGCAGCTTCAGCTCATTGACAAGCCACCGATACAGTTTCGTCTGCCTAAGACTTTCTCGAAGTTTTGAACTGCCGATGTCTGAATATACGAGCTTATGACCTCGGAGCACTAGGAGCGATAAATCGCAGGCAATGGCGGATTGCAGAGACGGGTCGGAAGCAGATTCGAGGCACACCCACGCTCCGTCGGTTTGGAAGCACTCGGAAGTCCACAGGCGCTCAGGCACTACGCGTGGGTCCAGCCGCAAGGCGAGCACGTCGGGCCAACCCATCGCTTCGCTACCATGAAGCGCGTCGGCGCTATTAACCACCTCTTCGATTTCGGAAAACAGTGCCGGGGTGATGCGAACGCTGCTAGCGACCAGATTTAGCACGGTATGGATGTCAGCGGCGGTTGGAGGGACCTCGACGCCGTATTCAATATTACCGGCACACTCGAGCCCCAAACCCCTCGCTGTTGCGTTCGCACTCCCAATGAAGAGTCGCTCGGAGTCCGCAAGCCAGATTTTTGCATGCAAATCCTGGAGCGCGCGGAAACTCCATCCAGCGTGTGATGCAATCGACCATGATCCTAGATCTGACCCTCCGGAGAGCAGATCCTGGAGTTTCCACCGCACAATCAGATCCACGGAAATGCCAGCCGGAATTCGATCACGCAGCCAGCTTACAGCGGGTGACGTAAGGTAGGCTGAAACGATGATGACTCGCCCGTGGGCGCTCCGCAGGCCAGCCTCCACGGCGGCAGTGAACTCGCCGCTGTCCTTAAGCCATGGTCCAACGGGTGTCTGCATTAACGTTTAATCGGCTTTGGTCTCTTGGTCCATATTTGGGAATTTTTAGGTGCGCTGCACCCGTCACGACTCCTGAAAGAACTGACGCGCAACCATTCCCCAGTTGAGCCGGGCCTCCTGCGCGCGTATTTTCCGCGGGCCGTCAGTAAGCTCATCCTCGTAACGCGCCCAAGCCTCGAGAAGAAGTTTCAGGCCCTCGTAGCTTTGTCGAAGCCGCGTCCGCAACACCGTTACGTCGGACTCGCGTTCGCCACCCTCTAAGAGGGTCACAAGATGCTCGTATGCAGGATGGTTGGTGTTCAAGCCTATCAGAATTACTCCACCCTTTGGTCGGACGGAGAAGAACTCCGGGGACGCTAGGTCAGCTTTAAAGAATTCGAACTTCTGACCGTACTTTAGTACGTTTTCCGCTTTCTCCCCAGCTTCATCTTCAGCCATACCAGCATCAACCAAAGCGCCGGCAATTTCCTCGGTTCTAATGCTTGGTGCGGCGTCTTCACCGGCGTCGCTAGAACCATGATGGCCATCATCTTGTCGCTGTTTGGTAGCGCCAGTACCCTTGGCTTCCGCCGACGCTGGATCTGCATGGCGCTGTGTACCGG
>CAITMP010000541.1 GCA_903893525.1 uncultured Acidobacteriia bacterium
CCTGGGCGACGCGCGGAGCTTCAGCCTCGACAGCCCGAAGTCGCGCAAACCGCGCATTGAGGCACTGAAAGAGGACAAGCTGGCGTGACCGCCTTCCTCGCCGACCCGATTGCCAAGCGGCACGATACCGGACCAGGCCATCCGGAACAGATTGCCCGGTGGGATGCGGCGATCGCTGGCTTGGGCGGGGCTACGCTTTCCGGGATTGCTCCCCGTGCAGCTACCTCGGACGAACTGGCGCTCTGCCACACCCGCACCTACATCGCCGCTGCAAAGCGGGATTGCGAGGCGGGCCTAGATGTTCTATCCACTGGCGATACAGATATTTGCATCGCTTCCTATAAAGTAGCGCTTCATGCCGCTGGAACCTGCCTCAGCGGGGTGGACCTGGTAATGGAAGGCGCAGCGAAGAACGCCTTCTGCATCGTCCGCCCTCCGGGACACCACGCGTCACAAGCGCGCGGGATGGGATTCTGCCTCTTCAACAGCATCGCCGTGGCCGCCCGCTACGCCCAGCGGAACTTCGGCGTCGAGCGGGTCGCCATCGCCGATTGGGACGTCCACCACGGCAACGGCACCCAGGACATCTTCGAAGAGGACGAATCCGTCTTCTTCTTCAGCACGCACCAAGCCCCTTGGTATCCGGGGACGGGATTGCGGACGGAGACCGGCGTAGGGACCACGATGAACCGCCCTTTTCCCGCTGGCTCCGGGCGCGAACAGATCCTGACAGCGTTCCGCAAGGACTTCGCGGGTGCCATGAACGACTTCCGACCGGACTTGGTCCTGATCTCCGCCGGGTTTGATTCACGGCTTGGGGATCCACTGGGTCACTTCCGGCTCGCCGATAGCGACTTCGCGGAGCTGACCACCACGATGATGGAGATTGCCGACAAGCACGCCAAGGGCCGACTAGTGTCGGTCCTTGAGGGTGGCTACAACTTGGATGGGTTGACGAAGGCTGTCGGCGCACATACCCGGGCCTTGCGGGCTATTTGACCTCCCGGATTCGAACGTTCCGAAACATTACTGTTGAAAACCGGTCGTGCAGCTGCAGCCCGATGGGGCCGACCTTCGAGCGACCCGGTTCACCAGGGTACTCGGCAACAACCTCACCGTTGAGCCGGACGCGGATCATGCCGCTGCGGGACTCGATGTCCATCGCGTTCCAATCGGCGTGGCGCATGGCTCCGACCTTGGCGGAAACAAAGGTGTAGACGGAACCGGTCGGGTACTTTTCGCCGCTTGGGTGGAGGGGATCTTCGTCGAGAATCTGGATTTCGTATCCGATGTGCGCCGGGGTGCTCTTGATGGGGCCGACGAGTTCCGGGTGGACGGTGTCGGGCTCATTGATGGCGTAGTGGGCTCGGGACAAATCGCGGATGGAGACACCGCTGTTGCCACCGATGGGGAGCCAGAATTCGACGTGAAGGTCGAACTCGTTGAAATCATTGCGGTTGGTGTAGAGCCACGCCTGCGGATTCACCCAGGAGCGGTAGGTATTGCGGTCGATGGGCCACTTTTGTGAGGGGTCTGGGTGCGTGCGCTGCCCGAGCAAAGTGCCGTCCTTCATCACGGTCCAAGTGCATTCGCCGCGGGGTTCCCAGCCATCGAGGTTCTTGCCGTTGAAGAGGGGCTTCCATCCGAGATCGGCGGGAATTGTGACCTTGCCTGTGGCGGCCCACTCGGATCCACGGGCGAGGAGAGCCTGGAAGTTCGGGTCGTCGAGGTTTGGATTCGCCTCATTGGCCCAGGTATGCCCGAGCATGGTGGCGTAGACACGGCCCTTGCCATAAGACTTGGTCCAATCCATGGGCTCGCCCTGACGGGAAACCTCGGAAAAAGCGTAGGTCAGGACGGTCAACCCCTGGGCGGGACCGTGCTGGCCGTGGGTCAACTGCTCGGAAGGATGCAACCAGTGGGCGGGGAGTCCGACGGTGATTGGGTTTGTTTTGTCGAGGGTGAAAACCTCGAAATCATGGCGGGGGCCATGTCCGGGGGCCAGTCCGCTGCCCTTGGGAACCGTCACGACCTTGTCATTGACGATTGCGAGACCGGGACCGAAGGTCTTCTCGCGCCAGCCGAGGCCGATCATCTCGTTGTATTCGGGCCAGTTCAGGAAGGCATTGTTGGCGGCGTGGAAGATCACCAGGCCACCGCCGTTGCGGACGTATTTTTCGAGCGCGACTTCGGTTTCGCGGGGCCAGCGAACGCCGTCGGCCAAGTGGCCGCCGTTGAAGTTGTTGACGACAACGTCGTATTTGCTGAAATCGGGCTTGTCGGGGTAGGTGGAGACATCGACGTTGAATCGCCCGGTGCCTTCCAAGGTGGAACGAATGGCGCGGGTACCGGCGGCCCAGTCGTGGTTGTTGCGGCCGTCGACGATAAGGGCCGATAGTTTCCTTGGAGCTTGGGCGTGGGCGAGCCCGGCGGCCAGATATAAGGATAGGAGAGCGGTACAGGGATTTTTCAGCACGTCAACATATACTTTAATGCAGTGACCAGACGTTTGGCGGCTGCGACGGCAATCTTCGCCAGCCTTGTTCTCAGCAGTTGCGCCCATTACCCGGCTACGGCGCTGGATCCTGTCAAATTCGA
>CAITMP010000542.1 GCA_903893525.1 uncultured Acidobacteriia bacterium
AGCCTCAGCCCCTCCTCCACCCTCACCTCCACCCTGTCAGCCACCTCCTCGCCCTCCCTAAAGTCGCCGTCCTCCTCGCCCTCTGTCTCCTCCACGGGCTGCGCCAGCTTTAGCGTCTCCACCACGCCCTCGCTCAGTACCAGCGGCAGTGGTTCGCTCTCATTCTCCACCTCTGGAACGTTCAGCGTTACCGCCTCGCCCTCGCCCACCGGCTCCCTCTCCCCCTCGCCCGGCCGCACGGTCAGTGGCACGGTTGCCCAGCCGCCGCCCTTGAGAATCTCTAAATACTTTTCCGCCCGCTCCCGGAATACCTTGCACGCGGCCGGCGTATTCGAGTTTCGGAGGATGATCTCATCCAGAACTCGCACCTCGTCGCGAGCGATCTGGACCAGTACCGACGACATTGGGTCGACGTTGAAATCCATAGCCCAACACAACGGGAACCGTGGGTCAAACTCGACAGGAACCACGTGTGTCCGCCTGTCGAAAGCGTAGTAGACCTGCCCGGCGAACTGGCTGAGATACTCGCCAAGCACTTCCTGCCGGTAGAAACGCGGGTCGTAGCTGGCCTTCAGCGACTCGTAGAAACCCGGCGGCAGCGCCGTGTTTTCGCCCGGGGCAGCCTGCACGGCCTCATAGGCAGTAATCCGCCTATCTCCGAGAAACTTCTCGTACACCCAGTCGAACCCCTTGGGCGTCCAGACGGCGAATCCGCACAATTGACGGGCCGATGGGTGTCGAAGACGGCCTTCCAGCCGCGTCCATCCCTCCGGCTTGCAATACGTCAGTTCGTCCACGGCGAACCAGGCTAGATTCTGCCCGCGTAGCCGCTCCGGGTTTTCCAGCGACCGGAACAGCACCACGCTCCGGCACTCCCGCAGATACACAGCGTTCCGCGACTTTTCCAGCCTGTAGGGGATACCTTGCCCGTCGCAGGCCTCCAGAAAGGCCGCGCGGGTGACATCCTCCAATACCCGGTACGTCGGCGCACCAACCAACCCCGGCAGTCCGGGATTCGCGTAGGCTAGCCGGATACCCTCCCTGCACAGCGCCGCACTCTTGCCCGAACCGATGGGCCCGGAAAATCCCTTGAACCGCGCCGTCGACCGGTGAAACTTGTCCTGGCTGGCGAACGGCCGGTAGTTTCGCAACCAGGGATCGACCGCAGCCACGGCAGCTCTGCGGCGCTCGATCAGCATATCCAGCTCGCCCGGCGTCCACTCGTCCAGCCAGTCCGCTACTGCCTGTCTTCTCGCGGCTTGGCCCATCGTTCCCGGTACCGTGGATGACGTTCCAGCAACCAGGCTGCTGCCTGCCATGTCGTCTGCGCTGCACGGTAAATGATGTCGAGTAGTCCGCTCTCCGCCTCTCCCGCGCTCTTGCGTACCGCGTCGGCGAAAGCCGGATGTCGCTCAACCCATGCGTGGAACGTGCTCTCGCCTATCCCGCACGCCGCGCATGCGGTGGTGATTGGCACTCCGCGCGAGATAGCTGCGCAGAGCACGGCGCTGATTTCCGGTGAGTACTTGGTTGGCTTCATTAAGCCGCCCGAGCCGTAGCCCGTTCCGTTTTCGCACGGGCCCTCTCCGCAGCCAGAGCCGCGCGCTTTCCTGCCCGGTCCCGGATACCGGCAACGCGATCGCGCGACTCGGAGCACGAAATACAGTACCGCCCGTGGTCCGGGTGCCCATGCAGGCACTGCACTACCGCCGACTGGCGGATCTCATTGACGGCCTCCGCCATGCCAGCGCTGATATCAGCATGCGGATTCAGGCTGGGTGCGCTGCGCAGATCGCGGCAGGAGTCGAATGCCCTGCCGTCGTCCAGCCCGATGACAGACAGTGAAACCGTGGGGGCGATAGCCAGGCGGCGGCGAAGTTTCCGCTCTGTCACGCTCAGCGCATTCTCGATCTTTCGCCGCACAACGCTGGAATTGGCCGAGCTTCCAGCCTGGAAAACTGTAATCCGTGCGAGTTGCCGAGCCTCATCGCGGTCAAATAGGCGGGGGCGGGACGCGGAATAGCAGTCGGCCATGGTCTCCGCCATCTGCATGTGACGCTCGTCGAGTGATGCCTCATTGTGACCGCCCGTCAGTCCCATAATCCCCCTACCTATATACGGACCACGAGAAGCTGTTTTGTTAGGGTGTGTAGAACATTTTTATGTATTTCCGTCGCGGACGGGCGGCTGATACCCATGCGCCGGGCGACTTCCGCGAGCGTACATCCTTCAACGTAGACCAGCTCGACCAGCGTCCGATGACGTGCCGGAAGGCTGGCGACGATGGGGCGCAGGCCGGAAAACCATTCAGCCCCGCGCGTTTTTCCAGACTCCCGAATAGTTTCAGCTTCTTCAGGCATGGGCTCTTGCCTCGCTCGGGGTCATGGGGACCACACGGCCGGTCGGGTCCACCCGGAGACCTTCGGCGGCCATGCGGACTTCGAGCTCGGCCAGCTCGGCTGCGGTGGGTGGATTCGGCTCGGGTCGGATCACCGGTACGCCGGGATCGCCGAACTGGGACGCCAGTACCGGCGGGAACCAGGCATAGCCCTTCGGCCCGGCTTCGTGGCGTGGCGACTTGCCGGACTGGAAAAGCTCGCGGAGGTACCCGGCGACATCGGCCATGTCGGCATTGCCGCAGGCTGCCAAGCACTTCGCCGCGATTGCGGTGTCGGGCGGTTTCGTGGCTGGGCGGTGGTACGGCGTGCCGCTCATGGCCAGATAGCCGTGGAGCATCCCGGCGAGACGTTCGCCCCTGCCCGGCGGTCGGTCGGGCTCCATCGGCTTGCGCGGAACTGCCACGGGTCCGGTGGGGGTGGCGGGTTTGGTTCGAGGGGGTTCAACGACGGCGGATTCCGACCGCAGCTCCGCTACTGCTACCGACGCCGTAATACTTCTCCGTTCGTCGTTAGGTTGAGGTGTAGGTTGGGGTTGAGGTTGAGGTTGAGGTTGAGGTTGAGGTGGGCATGCCGCAAAGCGCTTGCCGTGCGCTTCTTGTGTGTTTTCCGTGCGCATTTCATCCGGTTCCTTGCGCACAAATTCGCTATCCGTGCGCACGCCGTAAAATTCAGCCAGTTCGATCCTCTCGCGGGAAGGAAGCCTCTTGAGGTTCGGGGTGGACCCGTCCGCAAATGTGAGACGTGCCCGCGCGATGCGCATGTGCACGCTATCCTCGCAGTGGATCGGCCAGTCGTGGATGTGGTGGGAGTCACCGACCACGTCGATCCACTTGGCGTAGACCAGCGCGTCCAGGAGCTTCCGGTCGTCACCGCGGTAGTCGATGCCGACCGCAATTTCGTCGGCCGCGTTCGGCCCAAGATCGCCGCGTGGAAACTGGCGGGCCGTGAAAATCCAGAGTGACTCCATTATGCCGACCGCGACGTACCGGGGCACGTCAAGCCGCCGCATGAGGCGCTCCATTTTGGTGTGGTTGATCGCCTCACGCTTCATCGTTGTCTCCATGCAGCAGGATCACTGCCGCCACCCATGCAATTAACACGGCGGCCACAATTGGGCCGACCACGTAGCTCCCAACTACCGACAATATCTGCATTACGTCGTGGCTCACTCTTCGGTCCCCGTTAGGTCCTGCTGGGTGTCGTCGTAGGGCGTCCACGTTGCCGGCACGTCAAGTTTCAGGCGTGCCGCCGCGAGGACGAGGGAAGCCAGCAACGGTGACAACTGGCGGTGCGCGGTCGAATTGGAAATGTCTGTCATCTGGCCATGCTCCGGAGCGCCTCGCGCCCGATGAATTCCGAGTACGCTGGCGGCACGGCTTGGGACAGCCAGCGCATCGGCAGCCAGTCGATCCCCATGGCGGCCCGCGCGTCGTGGATGCTGTATGTCTCGCGGACGGAGTTGTACTTGACCTGCCGCTGGGGCGTGTTGCCGGTGACCGTGATGAATTTGTCACGCTGGCGTAAGTCGCGGCAGGAATCCCAGACCCTCGGGCTGCCGTATCCGCAGATCGAGATTACAGTCAGAGACTTCCGCCGGTGGTTGCACTGCGGCCTCAGCGGAATCTGGAACGATGTTTCGAATTTACGGTGTCTCCGGAGCAGGGCGGAGCCGTCGCGCGTCTGCAAGCCGAACATCGTGCCGCAAAGCAGGATCACGTTCGGACCGTCGAGCGGAGCCCGCTCCACGTTTTCGATGGCGTAAGGAACACCCGACGCCGCAAGCATCGCGCGGACCTGCGGAATCAGATTAGGGTACTCGCGCGCGGGGCGGTTCGCGCTGGCCGCCTGGGATGCCGTCAGGTGGCGGAGCACTGAAAAAGCTTGACAGGGCGGGGAAGCCCACACAAAATCAAACGAGTCGAGCGCGAACGGAGGCGCAGTCGCGTCGGCGTGGACAAACCGGAACGGGTAGTGTGGCTGGGGATTGATGTCGACGCCGGTCACGTCGAACCCGGCGCAATGCAATCCCATTGATGCGCCGCCACCACAACAGAACAAGTCGAGCGCACGTGGCCTCACCGGAGCCCCTCCGACGCTTCCTGACGCTGGATCTCGGCAGACCACGCCGCGCGCTCGGCCCTTGTCCCGGATGGGTAGAGACTGCCGCGCAGGGCTCCGAGTTGGAGGCTCCTGTCGATGCCCCGGAACCGGGCAATCACAGCCGCGATGGCCTGCCTGTGGATCGCGGGAATCTCGACCGCCCGCCGATAGACCGCAGCCCCTTCGGCCCGCTCGTGCTTAGCGAGATCCAACGCGGACCTCCGTCGTGCATGGCCATTCGAGCGTGACCAGAAGTGTCGCGTGGCCGCAGTCGTGCCGAACTTCGGTGTCGAGATCCGGAGTGTAGATTTCGCCGCCGCAGCGCGGGCAAGTGGCATAGTAGCCAGTCTTGCTCACGCTGCACCGCCGGGATAAACAGTGTGGTTATGGTGCGGGGGATTCGCTACCGGACGGTAACTTGTTGATTCTTGGAGCGGGAGACGAGGATCGAACTCGCAACCAACAGCTTGGAAGGCTGTGACTCTACCATTGAGTTACTCCCGCTCACTGGTGACAACACCATTGTAGCAATTGACCTCGCGAATGTCGCAAGGCGGTAAACTGGAGCCGATGACATTCGAACGCGCGACAGACCTCAACAGCATCTACAGCGCCTTTGGCCCGGAGCCGCTCGATGCCTCCCAGCTCCCCGAATTCTACTCCGACGCACTCAATGTCTGTCGAAACAATAATCTCTACCGGCGGATGTGTGGCGATCTGGTCCGAAGTGCTGACCGGCGGCTCTTTTTCAAGGGCGTGCTTTATGGGAACCGGGGCACCGGCAAATCGACGGAAATCAATCGACTGCTCGACTCCGCCGATGTGAAGAGCCGCTTCGTGCCCGTCCGCATCGACGCCACGTCCGACCTGAATGTCCGCTCCTTCTCGATCATCGATTTCCTGATGGTCATGATTCCCAACCTGATCGAGAGCTGCGAGGCCAAGTGCAAGGAGATCGGGGTGGCCTTTCACGAGGCGGGAACAATGCTTCGGGACCTTAGGTCGACGCTGGCCCCGTTCTTCCCCGTACTCCAGGACAAGGTGCAAACCGGAAGTACCGCGGACGCGGGCGTTGAGTTGAATCTCATGCAGTTGGCCAAGTTGTCCGCGCGGATCGGAACACAGCGAAAAGTTGATCTCGCCAGTGAGACGCAGGGGCTGGCGGAATTGGGCCGCGCGCTGGACCGCTACGTCGGAGCAATCATCGCGCACCTGCCAAACCACCAGTTTCTTATCGTGGGCGAGAACTTCGACCGCGAGCAGGTTTCGCGGGAAATGCTCGCCAACACGTTCATTGAATTTTCCGGCATCTTCCGGGACCTCCGCCTG
The DNA here is from genome assembly GCA_903893525.1 of uncultured Acidobacteriia bacterium. Classification (GTDB taxonomy): domain Bacteria; phylum Acidobacteriota; class Terriglobia; order Bryobacterales; family Bryobacteraceae; genus BOG-234. The sequence continues at coordinate 5,829 of CAITMP010000542.1, forward strand.
CACCTCCTGTTCACCCTGCCGGTTCCGTTCGTCAACGCCCACAAGGCGTCGATCCCTTTCCGCCGCGAGAACCAGTACCCTATCTACGACATTCCGGTTTGTGACGCACTGCACCGCACCGACCCTTCCGGTACCCAAGCCCTGCGCAGCCTGATCGCCAGAAGGGCCGATTTGGCTCTGTTCGACGACTCGGCGTTGGACCTTCTGATCCGGGCATCCGGAGGCGATTTGAGCCGGCTGTTTTCCACAATCCAAATGTCGGCCGACATGGCATATTACCGCCACGCGGATTATCCAGGAACCGAGGCCCGGGTTTTGTTTCCCGACGCCCGGCGAATTGTTCTGGAGCAGCTTGGAATGTTCCGCCAGGAGATGGGCGTCGATCCCGACGATCCCGACGATGCGCCCTGGTCCGACAAGCGCGACCGCCTTCGTGCCATCTACGAGCAAGCTCCAGACGCAGACGTGCCGAATCCGGTTCTCTACCACTTGTTGCGGCGTCGGGCCGTCCTCTATTTCAACGGCAAGGGCCGTTACGGAATCCATCCACTGGCAGCGGAGATGCTGCGCGAGCAACTGGATGGGCGCGATGCGACGTTCCGGTACAAAGGGGGCGGGCTGGAACTGCCGGACCTCGGGCAATGAGCCCCGGCACTCCGGCGTGGGTGGCCCGGGCGCTGGCCCACTGGGTCGCGCAGACCAGAAATGGCTTGGCATGGGTGACCTACCGCTCCCACGCCGCGCGCGAGCAGACCATTCGGGAGCTTGAGTCCGCCTTTGCCTCGTCGGGGATCTCGTCCCAGGTTGTGCGCTGTGCCAGCCTGGATGGATCGGGCCTCGTGGAGGTTCTCAAGTCGTCCTCGAACCGCGTCTTGCAACTGACAGACCAGGAATTGCTGTTCTTCGGTGGTGTTTCCGATGACCCGGACCGCATGGTGGTAAACGCGGAGGAGCGGTTCCGATTTAATTTTTCCCGCGAAATGGTTACCAACCGACCCGGCAACCAGATTTGGTGGTTCACACCCGAGGGTGCCGTCCAGTTTGCCCAACGCATGCCGGATTTGGCGCGGTTCTTCCCTATTCGCTACAGTTTGGAAGTGCTGCCGGGGGTGGGTCACGGGACTGCCGCGATGGAGTCAGTCCCATTTACGGAGTCCCGCAACCCCGCCCGGCAGCGTGCCGCGGATCTACTTTCACGGGCCATGCACGCCGCGACTGTTCCGCAGCCCGATGCTGTTCAAATTTGGACCGAACTCGCAGCCCCAGCTGTGGATGAGTTGCTGGGTGCCGGCTTGGGTGCCGAGGCCCTTGACGCGTTCAAAAAGCTGCAGGAACTGCTTGGTGACCCCTCGCAAACCCTTCTGGCGGCGGCAACCGAAGACCCGGACAGGGCTGTCGCGGCGGCTTTGGGGGTTCTGGGAGCGCTCCATGCTCGGGTCGGGCGCACCGGCGACGCTCGGATCTTTTTCGCTGCCGCGATCCGCGTTGTCGAAGTACTCATTGGGCTCGAACCCGGCAGCGCGGAACTACAGCTTGGTTTGATCGTGGAGTTGGGACGGTTGGCCGACGTCGAATTTCCCGCCAACGTGGAAGAGGCAAGGCGCCTCTGCGAACGAATGCGGGAAGTTTCTGCGGGCCTGGTGGCCTCACAGCCGGACAATCTCCGGTTTTTGCGTGCGCAAGGCTTGGCACTCAACAAATTAGGGCGTCTGGACCGGATCGGCGATACCGACAAGGCAAGGAAGGTGTATTTCGAGGCACTCTCCATCTTCCAGCGGTTGGCGGCTTTGGACCCCGATAACCCGGACCGCCTACGTGAACTGGCCGTTTCCTACCTTACATTGGCGGACGTCGACCTACCGATGGATCTGGAACGGGCACGTCAGGGCTACCAGGCCGCACTCAGCCTGTTCAGGATGCTGGTGGCAAACGACCCGGACAACACGACATTCCTGCGCGATCTGGCGATTGTTCTTGAGCGAATGGCGGATCTGGATCGGCCGGGCGACTCGCAACGGACGCGCGCGGCACTGGTGGAAGCATTCGACATCCGGGAGCTTCTTGTAAAGAAGGAGCCATCCAACAGGTTGTTCGTCCGCCAATTGGCGTTGGCTCACCTGCGCCTCGGTGACTTGGACTTGGACCATGCCCCGGATTCGGCGCTGCTACGATACCGCAACGCCGAGCGAATCCTTCGTAAGATTGCAAACAATGACGTGGAGGATTTACACCGGCGCAAGGAACTCGCACTGGTGCTGCGCCGCGTAGCGTCCACGGTTTCCGACCCGGTGGAAGCGGATGCCATCAACCGGGAAGCAAGCGAGATGGAATCCGCAACGTAGCTGGCAACCTATTTCGGGTCGATCCGCACCGTGCCGCGACCCTCGGTGACCGAACTCGACGTGCTGCCGTTGCTGCCGCCCGAACCAGCCGCCGCCTGAACCGTCACGACCACGGAAGTACTCTGCTGGCCGGTCGCAAGCGACCGCACTTGGACCACGTTCGTGCCCGGCGTCACGGTTGGCGGAATCTGCGCCTGGATGGTGCCGCCGGAGGTCGAGAGGATCGGCAGCGCCACATCATTGAAGGTGACGCAGCTGCCACCCAGGATGGTCGGAGGCGGGAGCGTTTGCGCCGTGGACGTGGTTGCGAGATTGGTGCCGTTGATGTTGATCACGCCGCCAATCCGAAGGTTGGTGGAACCGTCGGCCGCATTCACAATCGCCCGGGCGTTGTTGGCGATTGCGGGTGTCAGTACACCGTTCGGAGTCAGAGGCACCACGCTTAGACCGGAAATGCTGATGATGTAGGCGACGTTGTTGGAATCTATGACCATCGACCGGGCTGGAATGTTGAACCGGGTGGTTCCGAACAGGGTCAAACGCGGATTTTCCGGCGCGACGGCCAGCAGGCGGCTCGTATTGATGCCGATGTTCACCAGTTCCAGCGTCGGGCGGGAATCCGTGGTCGCCGTGGCTGTGATGTTGGCGCGTACCGGGGTGGTCAGCCGGATAAAGCTGTTGCTGTCTAAGGGAGCGGTTGCAACAACGTTGCGCTGCGGGCCCGTGGTGCCGGACGGATTCGCCGTGCCGCCCAGTACCGCCATGGATGCGTTCGTGTAGAGTCCGCCCAGTGCGTACCAACTCTGCAGCGGTCCCGCCGAGAGCGGCCCAAAGAAGCTTTGCACCGGAGCAGGAAACAATTGGGCCTGTGAGATGTAGGTATCCGCGGCGGCGTCGTAAAGGTAGCCGTTGCCGTTGCCGCCCAAGGTGAGGATGCGGGTATAGTCGGGCGACGCCAGCATGGTTACCGGCGCGGTCAGCGTGTTGTTCGTGTTGGCTGCGTTGCGGGTAACGGTGTCGGCGGGGCGGGGAATTGCTGTGCCGGCAACAACCTTCCATTGGGTGCCGTTCGACATTACAAACTGCAACCCGGCATTGGCTACAGCCATCGCTTGGGGATAGAGCAGCGCCGCCGTTTGTCCCGCAGCTTGGCGCGGGATGGGCGGAAAGCTGATGTGGCCGATGTCACGGTTGATGTTCAGGTCCACCATATCGATCAGTTCGCCACCGGTGTTGGCTACGTACAGGGTGTTGCCGTCGGTGCTCAGCGCCATTTGGTGCGGCA
>CAITMP010000543.1 GCA_903893525.1 uncultured Acidobacteriia bacterium
AGCGGTCGGCTATGGGGTTTGAATGTTGGGGCTTTCCGAAAGCTGGCGGGAAGGGCGGTCCGGCATGCCCGGTTATGCCGTCGCGCTCCGTCCGGCCGGTTCGGGAATGTGCGGTTCCGGGGAGTTTGGTTCCGGGGTTTGCGGGGAATGGGCGGGGCGATCGGAGTTGCGCCGGGGTCCGGGCGCACTCCCGCCCCGTGCCGCGGCGATGGTCGACAGGGTCAGCGCGCCAGTAGCTGCGCAGGATCTTAAGCAGTCGTTTGGGCATCGCGACGTACCGGTCCTTTCGGCCCTTGCCCTCGACCACACGGATCAGCATGCGGTCGGAGTCGATGTCGGCGATCCGGATCTTCACCGCTTCGGAGAGATGCGCAGACCCGCGCCGTAGCACAGCATGGGGACCGCGCGGTGCTTGAGCGTGCCCACTTTTTCGAAGAATCGCTCGACCTCCTCGACGCTGGGGACCACCGGGAGCTTGTCGGGGCGTCGGACGCTGGGGAAGCATGCCTTGCCCCAGGGCATCTCCAGCGCCACAGTGAAAAGGAACTGGGCTGCGCTGACGAAGGTGTTCGCGCTCTCCGGCGACAGTTTCCGGTCGTTGAGCAGGTACAGCGAGTACTGGCGAACGGCGTCGAGGTCCAGATTCCCGTGGCTTGTCTTGTAGTGGAGGGCCAGTCCGGCGATGTAGTGGATGTAACTTCGTTGCTGGAGTTGGGAGAATGGTTTGGTGGTGTTGATGTTTTAGGCGGGAAATGCCTTCGTTGGCCAACCTCGTTTGGGTTGTCGGACAGAAGGCGGGCCATACCGCAAGTTATCAGAGCTCAATTAGGATCACGGGCACGTCTTTGCAGTAAACGTTGACTAGTGCCGCAGGCGGAGATCGGGATATCCGCGCAGGTTGCCAACCTACCCCACAACGGATGATGATTGGGGGGCGTGATGCCGGGATAGCAGCAGGTTAAGGTCTGACCACGCCAACGCCCTGCTCTATCCGCACGTTGGTGCCGAAGGGTCGTGACAAATCCCGCACCCTTTCCAGAATCCGCAGGGCTTGGTTGGGTGCGGCTGGTTGCGGGGTGCCTCCGGTGGGGCCGGAGGTGCGGTCGATCAGCATCGGGTAGAGGCGGATTTCGCTCACCTCTCCGGCTTGGTAGGTGGTGACGGGAACAACCGTCTCAAAGTACTCGTCCGGCATCGTGATGGTTTCCCCGGCGGCGGTGGTGAACGTCCTGCGCTGGCCGAATGGGAAGTAGAGGCTGCCGAGGCTGTAGAAGATCGGTTTGCCCTTATAGATTTCGATCCCGTTCAGGTTGTGGGGGCCGGTGCGGACAACGGCGTCGGCCCCGGCGTCGATGGCGGCGTGGAACAGCGCGGGCTCGAAATCGGCCGGGCGGGGATCGGCGGGGGCTGCGGCCTCGTTGGCGAAATGTAGAACCTCCGGTTGGTAGGCGGCTGGACCGTTGTCGGCGTCACCCGCCGTTTGGTGTGCGTGGATGGTGAAGAGTACGAATTGCGCCTTCGTCTGTGCCTCGCGGATTGAATCGAGGACTGCCGTCCGGTCGTTCGGCTCGACCTCCCAGCTTCGGGTTGGGGTTCCGTTCTTGCGGAACAGGGTATCCCCAATACGGAGGTCGTCGGTTCCAATTTGGTAGGCCGCGTTGCCGACTGTTTGGCGGAGTTCGTTGAATTGGTCCGCCGGGAGTCCGCGCACTGGTCGGACACGCAGGGCGCTGATGCCGGGACGCGGTCGTGCGGGCACTCCGCGGTATTCGGAGGCAGGAGCGGCGACGGACATGGGCGGGAAGGTGGAAGCGGTGCTTACCAGCGCGGCAAGTCCGTGCGGTGTTTGCACGTAACCAGGTGCCCGTGCCTCCAGCAGGCCGGGGCCGCTGCCAGCTTGCGCGATTCCGGCTTTCGCCAGCGTATCGAGGGTTGCCAGAAGTCCGGCGGCACCCCAGTCGGTGGCGTGGTTGTTGGCCTTGGAAACAATCGTAATTCCCATGGACCTGAGGCGGGCGGCGACTTCGGGTGGGGAGACAGGAGTGCCTCCGCCGTTTTCGGCCTCGGGCCAGCCTTGGAAAGTGGCAAGGTCGAAGATGGCTCCTTCCTGGTTGGCAAAACCAAGGTCGGCATTGAGGAAGAGGCGGGATACGGGGTCAGCGGTGGTGGTGGTCGTGGAGCGGGGCGGTGGGACGGGCAGAATCAGGTCTCCGGCTGCGGCGAATGAGAACCCGTCCGCAGGGCGATGGGAAGAATTTTGGGCGGCCAGGCCTGGTGTAAGTGCGATTAGGATGGCCAGGAGGCCGGTGGCTCGGCGTTTTCGCATGGCTGATTCTAGCAGGGATGCTGATAGCAACCGGAGTTGGGGGAACGGGCTGGAACCTTCTAGGCGTCGAACAGCGTGGGCTGGACTGCCTTGACGGACCGCTTTTTGGCCTGTTTGGCGGGGCGCTTCCGGCTTCCGTGCTTTTGGGTCACGGCCTCGACCTCGCGGCGGACACCCAACTGCGCCCGAAATTGCGCCAATCGGGCTCTGGCGGCCTTTACCGCGTCGGCATGGTCGACGATGGGGGCGGGATAACCGCTGGAGCCTTCCCTCAATTCCGGAATCCAGCGGTTGACGAAGATGCCCTTCGGGTCATGGTCCAGCAGTTGCTTGGATGGGCTGTAAATGCGGATCGTATTGATGCCGGTGGTGCCTGATTGCATCTGGCATTGGCTCCAATGGATGCCCGGCTCGTAGTCGACAAAGAGCCGGGCGAGGTGGAGTCCGACGGGGCGCCAGTGCAGCCATAGATGATAAGACGCAAACGACATGAGCATGGCACGCATCCGGAAGTTGATCCAGCCCGTCTGCAGCAGGCAGCGCATGCAGGCATCGACCATGGGATAGCCCGTGCGGCCTTCGGCCCAGGCGGCGAATCGTTCGGCATCGTGGTCGCTTTCGCGCAGGCCGTCGAAGCCCCGGACGAAATTGTGGAATTCGATTGCCGGCTCGTCCTCCAGCTTTTGCATGAAATGGTCGCGCCAGTGCAGACGGGCATCGAAGGCACGGAGAGCAGCGCGGATTTGCTTGTCGCCCGTTGCGGCGATCCGGGCGCGCAGCTTCTGCACCACTTGGCGGGTGGAAATGGTGCCGTAGGCCAAGTGGGGGCTGAGCTTGGAGCAACTGGAAAAAGCGGTGACGGGCGAGGACATCTCGCGATGGTAGCGATGCCCGCGTTCGGCCAGAAATGTGCCGAGGGTGGCGTGCGCTGCCGCTTCGCCCCCAGGCTGCGCGAGGGTCCGGTGATCGGGCGCAAGGCGGAGATCGCGGCCCGAGGGCAGCGGGCCCGAATCGATGGTGAGGGGCGCGAGGGCCGGCACGTCCGGGGCAATCGGCGCAGCCATGCGGCTCTCCCAGAGGCGGGACCAGCCGTCGCGCGACGGGAGTCTGCGGACCACGCCGCCGTTCGGAGTTTCGCGCCACTCGACGCCTTTCTCGCGAGCCCATTTCGCCACTGCACGGTCCCGTGCGTAGGTGAGGCCGTTGCCGGTTTCCTCGTGCGACCAGAGTCGAAGGATCGGGTGTGTCTGGTGGAGCTGGTTCAGGACCTCGACGGCCTCGCCTTGCCGAACCACCAATGGTTGGCCGAGCTTCGCCAAACCATCGCGCAATTCCGCCAACGACCGGTGGATGAACGTCCAGTGGCAAGGGTCAAAATCGGGTGCAGCCAGCAAACTGGGCTCGATGATGTACAGCGGAATGACGGTGCCGTGCCGTGCGGCTTCGACAAGGGGCGCATGATCGCGGAGGCGCAGATCGCGCTTGAACCAGACCACTTCGTATGTCATGCGAGCAGCTTGCCCTCCGCCTTGGCCCAATAACGCGAGAAACGCCTGAGATCCACAGGCTCTTCGAGTTCCACGAAGACGGGGGCTGGCTTCAGGTCGACCGGTATGGACTGACGGAGTTCGGTGATGCGTGCGCAGAGCCAAGGGTCGGACGTGGCGACTGTAACAATGCGACCACTGGGCCCCGCCAGCGAGATCAGAGTTTCCACGGTGGGTCCGCGATGGATCTCGACGGGGAGCCCGAGAAGAGTCTCATACAGAAACATGATGCGTTTGAGGCCCCAACCTGCGGCTTCGATCTGAGCGTCGTCGAAGACGTAGATGGCGCGTTGGCCGGACTCGAGCCAGGCTTCGCTCAGACAATCGGGGTGCAGCCAGGCAAGCTTCACGGGGTGGCCGTCCCGATGCGGAAAAGCCTGCCGGCGAGTTGGTCGTAGGAGGCGTCAAAGGGGCAGTTGGACTGCGAGGGGCAGGCTTGGCAGTGCCGTCCATCGGTGAATTTCACGAGGTTTTCGCGATTGAAAAAGTAGGGTTTTTGGGAGAACGTGGATGCCACCCATTGCCAGGAGAGGTTGTTCGATGCGGGGTCCCCATCCAGAAGGTGGAGGAGAAACCAGCGCGCACCAGCCTGCCACTGTACGCGCCGCCAGTGGACCAGGTAGGCCGCCAGCCACATGCGGGCGTGGTTGTGCAGATGGCCGGTGGAGCGCAATTCATTGCTGAAGGCGTCCATGCAGGCGAGGCCTGTTGTGCCGGTGCGGACATCGTCGGGCAAATCGGGGGCATAGTCGTCTCTGGTCCACCCGGTTTTGTACTCCTCGCGGTCGAGCCAGATGTCCGAGCCCCAACGGAAGTAGAGCCGATGCCAGTAGTCGCGCCAAGCGAGTTCGCTGATGAACTTTCGGACCGCTGTTGGGGAACCCGCGAGTGCGACCGCATGGGTTCGGACTGTTTCGAGGGTGAGGATCCCGTGCCGAATATAGGGTGACAGGCACGTAACGGCACCATCGAGATGGTTGCGGGTGGCCGCATAGCTTTGGGGCTCGATCCGGGCCAGGCGTTGGTTGGCTTCGGCGAGACCGCCCGGCCATGGGCTGGTGCGAGGGTCACGGGCGGCAGCGGAAGGAAACTCGCGGCGGAGGTAGGCAGCGAGTTCATCCCGCGAGTCAAAGTCGCGCCGCATTTCTTCCGGTGTCGAGCCTGGTTCCGGTGTCAACTGCCGCCCCGCTGGCGGCGGTTGCCGCGGCACCGGTCGCTGCAGTACTTCACCTCATCCCAAACCTTCTCCCACTTTTTGCGCCACGCAAAGGGGCGGAGGCAGACAGCGCAGACTTTGCTGGGAAGGTCGGATTTGGATGGTTTCCGCATCTATTCGGGCACTCGCCTGCAATAGGGATGCCGGGAGGGGTGGCCGGAGCGTAAAAATTGGTTCAGGTTGCCTTTGCACCACATCCTGCATACTTGGATACACCCTTGCACACGCGGAATCTGGTTTTGGTACTGGGCGACCAGTTGGATGCCGATTCGTCCGCCTTCGACGGTTTCGACACAGGGATTGATCGGGTCTGGATGGCCGAGGTGGAGGAGGAGTCGCTCCATGTGCCGAGCCACCAAGCGCGCACGGTGCTGTTTCTTTCGGCGATGCGCCATTTTGCCGCGCAACTGCGGACGCTCGGCAGGCAATGCCACTATCGCCAGTTGGACGACGAAGGGAATACGCAGTCCCTTGCAGGTGAATTGAGGGCGGAGGTGGAGCGGTACCACCCGGTCGGCTTGGTGGTGGTGCAACCCGGGGATTGGCGGGTGCAATCGGCACTGGTAGCAGCGGCCGAAGAGTCCGGGGTGAAACTGGATATTCGGCCGGATCGCCACTTTTTTTGCGAACTCGACTGGTTCCGCAGCTACGCGGGACAGCGGAAACAACTGCGGCTGGAATACTTCTACCGGGAGATGCGGCGCCAACATGGCGTGCTGATGGACGGGGACCAGCCTGAGGGCGGCGAATGGAACCTCGATGCGGAAAACCGGGGGGCGTTTGGTAGGCATGGCCCGGCACCGATTCCTGTCCCGATGCCGTTTCCCCCCGACCAAACGACGCGCGAGGTGATGCGGCTGGTGGCCGAGCGTTTCGCGGGAAATCCAGGACGTTCCGATCGCTTCGACTTTCCGGTGACCGCCGCCGACGCCGAGGCCGCCCTGGAGGATTTCATCGCGCACCGCTTGGCCGATTTTGGCCAATTTCAGGATGCGATGTGGACGGCTGAGCCATATCTCTACCATTCCCGGTTGTCGGCGGCGATGAATCTGAAGCTGCTGTCCCCAAGGCGCGTGGTGGCTGCTGCGGAAGCAGCCTACCGGGCAGGCCTTGCGCCGTTGGCGGCGGTGGAGGGCTTCATCCGGCAAGTGCTTGGATGGCGCGAATTTGTGCGCGGTATTTATTGGACGGGGATGCCAGCCTATGCCGAGGGCAACGCACTTGCCGCAGACCAGCCGTTGCCCGATTTCTTTTGGACCGGTGACACGCCGATGAAATGCCTGTCCGAAACCATCGGGCAGACGCTCGAGTTCGGTTATGCCCACCACATCCAACGTTTGATGGTGACGGGCCTCTACGCCTTGCTGCTGGGCGTGCGACCTCGGGAAATTCACGAGTGGTACCTGGCGGTCTATGTGGATGCCGTGGAATGGGTGGAGCTGCCAAATGTGATCGGCATGTCGCAATTCGCCGACGGGGGGCGCATAGCTTCCAAGCCATACGCAGCCACGGGCAAGTACATTGACCGCATGAGCAACTACTGCGCATCCTGCCAGTTCGATCCCGGCGAGGCCGTGGACGGCCGCGCGTGCCCATTTACGACGCTCTATTGGGATTTTCTATCGAGGAACGAGGCCCGGCTGCGCAGCATCCCCCGGATGGACCTCCAGCTGAGGAACTTGAGCCGGTTGTCGCCGGAGCGGCGCGTGGCCATCGGCCTGAAAGCGGATGCATTGCGCCGTGCAAGCTCCCGCCACCACGTGGAGGCGGGCTGTAAAATGGAACCCTGCGAACCATGAAATCACTTCTTGCTGTTTCCGTCCTGTGCCTGTCCGGTTTGGCGGCCAATTCCGTTGCCCAGACGCCGGCGATCGGCAATGCCCCTCCCATCTCGAACGGGCCCACCATTGTGCCGCGTCCCGCTGGTGCCAAGATCACGGTGCCTTCCGGGTTTTCCGTGGAGGAGTACGCAAGCGGCTTCACCCGGCCCCGGTTCATGGTGGAGGGTCCGGGCGGCGAGGTGATTGTGAGCGATTCGGTAGCCAACGGCTCGGTGATCGCGGTGCGCGCCGGTGTGAAAAAGACCCTGGTGTCCGGGCTCGACCGGCCCTACGGCCTCGCGCTCTGGAAGGAGTATCTATATGTTGCGGAACCGGAGACGCTGAAGCGCTACAAGTATGATTCGAAGGCTATGACTGCCGGACCGGGACAGGAAGTCGTCTCGATGGCCGGGTTTTCGAAGGGTCACGTGACGCGGACGATCCTGTTCGACGAGAAGGCCGGGAAGATGTACCTGACGGTGGGCAGTTCGGCCGACCTGGCCATCGGCGATCCGGAAATGCGGGCCGCAGTGCACCGGTTCAATCCCGACGGCACGGGGCATGAGGTGATTGCGACGGGGTTGCGGAACACCGTCGGGCTACGGTTTTATCCAGGCACGACGCAGCTTTGGGCCACCGTGGAGGAGCGCAATGACGCCCCGGACGTGGTGGTTGCCGACTTCTTCAGCAGCTTGAAGCCGGGCGGGTTCTATGGTTGGCCGTACGCCTATGTGGGGCAGCATGCCGACCCCCGCATCCCGGAAAAGGACCGCCGCCCGGATCTGGTGGCCAAGGCAATCGCGCCCGAGATCATGCTGCAGCCGCACATCGCGGTGCTGGATTTCCTTTTCTATACGGGCAAGCAGTTTCCGGCGGAATACCGGAACGGGGCGTTCATGGCGAACCACGGCTCTTCGCAGGCGGAGAACCGGATCGGGTATTCGGTTTCGTTTGTGCCGTTCAAGAATGGGAAGCCGTCCGGGCCGGTGCGGGATTTTGCGACTGGTTGGATGATGGGGTCGGACAAGAAGGATGTGTGGGGGCGTCCGGTGGGGCTGCTGCAGATGAAGGATGGCAGCATGCTGGTTTCCGATGACGGCGGCAAGGTGATTTGGCGCGTCAGCTATAAATAGGTCTCGACGGAACCGCGCCGGGCAGTTTGGTCCGGCGCGGTTGTCCTGTAATCTGCTATCCGAAAATCGGCGGGGTGGCGTACCCGAAACCACCCAGATTCGGGAACACGTAGTCCAAGTCCGAGTTGGACTGCAGCCCGAACCATTTGGCCATGGCACCGGCGTACTGGTCCGTGGATGTTGTTGGGACCCAGTTGCCGCGGTCGCCGGAATCGTCCGGTCCCTGCAGCGCCAAGGTCGGGAAAGTTCCGTATACGTTCCCGCCTTTGACGGCACCGCCCATGACGAGGGAGTGCGATCCCCAAGCGTGGTCGGTCCCACCGTTTCCATTTGGCTGGAAGGTACGGCTGAAATCGGATTCCGTGAAGGTGGTCACGTTCTGCTGGACCCCGAGGGCACCCATCGCCTGATCGAAGGCCACGAGCGCGCCGGAAAGTTCACCGTACAGTTGCACGTGCTGTCCCAACTGGGCTGAGTGCGTATCGTAACCACCCTGGCTTACGAAAAAGATCTGCCGGCTGGCCCCAAGGGCCGCCCGGATCTGGATGATCTGTGCGACTTGGGCCAACTGCTGCCCCAGACCGGTATTCGGAAACTGGGTCGTTAGTGGCGAGGAACTCGATACCGCCGAATCAATGGCTTTTGCGACGGACATCGCGGCGTTGGCGGAGTTCTGCGCGGCTTGGATCAGAGCCACACCGCTGTTCAGGTTCAGCATTTGGGTCAGGGCAGCCGTGCGCGGGTCGTTCAGGCCCGTGACCGGAGAGAACCCGGAGGTGCCGACGGTGGATGGCTTCGTGGCTTGTCCCACCAGTTGCAAAGCGCTTCCGGAAACCGCGATGGACGGCGGAATGGCGGGATTCGTGTTTAGCTGGACAATTTTGTCCGCCAATCGGCCCTGCCAGCCGGTATTTGCGCTGGCACCGCCTTGGGGTACCGCATTCTGCCACTCGGTGGTCTGGTCCGAGTGGGAAAACAGGTTCATCGGGAGCGGAACACTGTTCAGATTCGGCTTTTTGGTGACGGGGTCATGCGGAACAGCTTTGATGAGCGTTCCCACATTGGCCAGCAGCGCCAAGCGCGGGTTGGACTGGTTGTAGAGCGCCCCGAGTCCGGCCATCGACGGGTGCAGTCCGAAAGTGGCTTTGCTCAGTGGGTCATGGATCGAAACCAGACTTGCCTGCGGCAGTGCCAAGTTTTGCCGAACCTTCTGGTATTGAGCGTAACTCGCCGTGTCGTTGGGAACCAGCATGTTGTTGGCGTCGTTGCCACCGAACAGGAATACGCAGACCAGAGCCTGGTAGGTGCCGGGGTTTTGGATTTGCGCCTGCAGCAGACCCGCTTCACCGAACGCGTAGGCGGCGCCGACGCTCGAAATGGTGCGGCATCCGAGACGAAGGAAATCGCGCCTGGATTTCAGTTGGTTGAATTTCATGGTCGATTTCTCCTCTTACCTTTCCACTTGGAACTGCGGCGCGGCGGCCGCCACATAGAAACCGTTGACGATTCGCGTTGAAGGCGACGTCGAGAGGTTGATGCCGGAAAGAACCGCCAACTTCTCCCCGGACGCCATTTGTCCCCGGTAAAGAGCTTGGTCGATGGCGTCGAGCAGGGCCGAGGGGTCTGCGGCAACGTCCAGGAGACTGGAGGTATCCACCCGGATGTTTCCTGAAAGCTGGTTGTTGACGGCCCGGTAGGCAAAATTGATGCGCGCGAACGCGGTCTCGGCATTCATCAGTTGGAATTCCGGAGCCGTTTGGACGGTGGTCACGCCCGGCGTGGGGAAGTTCGGAACCGCAGCCTTGTAAGTCGGCGAGAAGTAGTTGAAGACGCTGGGCGCACCCAGGACCTTTTGCCCCATCGCCTCGGTCTGGCTGCGGACGCCCGTGGCTGCGCCGGTGACGGTTGCGTTCAGCGATCGCAGCAGATGGGTGGAGTAGAGGACCGGTTCGAACAGCTTGCCGGTGTTGGGGGCGAGCGCCTCGGGATCAGTGAGAATTGCCGTCACCACTGCCTGCAGGTTGCCGTTGGAATTATTGAAGACGTTGGAAACGCGCTGGACGAAGTTGGTGGAGGGGTTGCTCATCACCAACCGCTGGATCAGCCGGTAGGAGATGAACGGTGCAACATTCGTCTGTTTCGCGAGGCAATCGAGAGCCTGGTTGAGGTCGCTGGCAGCGGTGCCGCCTGCTGGAATGGTGCAGGGAATCGGCAGGTTGAGGTTCTTCTGTGTGGTGTCGTGGTGGTCCTGGAATGCCACCATCGGGGCATTGTTGTATTCGCTGTTCTGCCAGTGGCTGGCGAAGCCGGGGAGGGGCGGGTAGGTCCAGCCGGTGAAGACCTTTGCCATTTCGGTGACCGTCGACTGGTCGTATTCGGGAACCGTGGTGGCGACACCTGTTTGGGGATCGAGCCGGACCAAACCGACCGTGAACAGCTGCATCACCTCGCGGGCGTAATTTTCGTTGGCGACGGTGTTCTTGACTGGATTGGCCTTGTCGTTGTTCACCATGTCCAGAAAGTGCCCCATCGCCGGACTCAAAGTCACGTCGCCGAGGAGGGTGCGGAAGGTTCCAAAGGCGTCACCGAGCAGCAGTCTGTAGTAGCTGACCATCTCCGCGAAGTGCGTGTCCTTTTCAGCGGAGACGACCATGATTTCCGATAGCGCAAACGCCACGCGCTGGCGGAGCTGGTCCTGACCGGTGAGGGCGTTGGTAAAGAAAGCATCCTGGAGCCGGGAGACACCCTCGTTGGAGTCGTTGGGGTCGGGTAGCGGCGTTGCTGGCATGGCGAACTGTTCGGCGAGCCAAGCAGAGATCCCGATCTGCTGCAAATGGACCACGCTGGCTGGCGTCGGGCCCCACGAAGCGGTTTCGAGGAATCGGACGGCACTGGCGTAGTCCAGCTTTTCACCGGTGACGCGGACGGGAACGGTGAAGACGGCCGAGGTTTCGGGACCTGGGGCCGGATTGCTGACTTTCAATGGTGCGATCCGACCGACGGGCATGGCGATGGTGGCATCGACTTTCAGTTGCTTGTCGGAGACGAAGGTCGGCGTCAGCTTGACTCCGGCAATGGTGATGGTTCCACCAGGTGAAAAGCCGGTTCCGTTGATGGTCAGCGAGGTTTTTCCAACCGGCAACGTGGAGGGCACGACGCCGGTGATTTTCGGGATGCCGTTCTGTAGCGTTATGACCGCAGTACCTTTCGCGGTCGGGTCCACGGTGCTGACGGCGGAGACCGTCACGGTGGGGGAGGTTCCGGCCGGACTGCCGGCGGCAGCGGGAGGAAGGACCGCGGGCGGGGTGTAGAGCCCGGCGGCGTCGATGGTGCCGACGGCCGCATTTCCGCCCGCCATGCCGTTGACGGCCCAGGTGACGGTGGAATCACCCTTGTAGGGGTCTGTCACCGATACGGAGAAGTCCTTGGTGGTCCCAATCCGCAGCGTTGCAGCGGAGGGATAGACCCGCACCTGCATGGGCGGTTCCACTTCGAGGGAAGCCTTGTTGGATACAGCCTCGGGGCCGGGATTCGAGACCACGATTCCGAGAAGTGACTCCGCTGCAGCCGCCGTCTTGCCGGAAATCTGCAGCACCGTTGGGGACACAAACGTCGCCTTCACCGCCACGCCGTCAAGGAGAACTTGGGACGACGGCAGGAAATTTGTGCCGTTGATCGCGACCGTGTAGGCAAGCCCAATGTTCACCCGCGTTGGCGACAGGGACGTGATTCGTGGAAGCGGACTCAGCAGGGTAACCGTCGAGGAACCGAAAATCTTGGCATCGTTCGGATCCGCAGCCTGGACAAGCACCGTGTTGGGGGTTGGGACCACGGCCGGGGCCGTGTAAGCACCTTTACTGGTTACCGATCCAAAATCGCCCGTGGCACCGGACGCGGTGGAGACCACCTTCCATACGAGCGTGGGCGCCGTGGTGTAGCCCTTGAGGGAAACGTTGAAAGTTCGCTGTTCAGATGTTCTCAGTTGGGCCGTGGCCGGACTGAGAGTTATGGTGGGCGGGACAGTGGTCGCGGCCGGGCAGGTCACGGCAAATCCAACCAGGGACACGGCTAACGCCATGCGACGGTGCATCAATATTCCTCCGATGTGGCAGTACTAGTAGCTCGAAGGTAACATGACGGCCAGATCCGGTCAAGAGGAAAATTGTTCCCGGACCGCAACTTTGCAAGGTATATCCTCAAGGGGATGAACCGCCGCAATTTCCTCCAGACGGCTTCGGCCGCAACGTTGTTGGCCTCGGGGCTGCACGCCGCAGACGTCGATCCAGCGGAAATTGCCGCCTACCAGAAGCCGATTTTCAACCTTCGCAAGTTCTTTTCCAGCCCGGTAAAGATCGCATCAATCGAGCTCTTGCAGCACAATAAGGACTATTTCCTGCGGACCCGATCTACTGATGGGGCCGAGGGATTGGTGCTGACGAAAGGGGTGGAGGATTTCACAGGCATTCTCGGGAACAGGGTGATCCCGCACTTCCTCGGCAAGGACGCCCGCGACCTGGAGCACTTGGTCGACGAGGTCTATGCCACGAATTCGAACTACAAACTGGCTGGACAGGCGTTCTGGTGTCCGGTGGCCTATATCGAACAGAGTTTGTTCGACTTGATGGGCAAGACTTTGAAGAAATCGGCGTCCGAGCTGATGGGCGGTGCGTTGCGGAAGGAGATTCCGGTGTATCTGTCCGGGTCCGACCGCAAGCTTTCCGCGGACGACGAGGTGGATGTGTACGTGCGTGGCGTGGAGGAAACCGGCGCGAAGGCGGTCAAATTCAAAATCGGCGGCCGCATGAGCGACAACCACGACGCGATGCCGGGGCGCACCGACCGGATTTTGGAATTGTCGCAGAAGAAGTTCAAAAATATTGTCCTCATGGCGGACGCGAACGGCTCCTATGATGCGAAAAATGCCATTGAAATCGGGAAGCGTTTGCAGGACATGAAGTACCTCTGGTTCGAGGAGCCATGTCCCTGGGAGGAGAAGAGCGAGACGAAGCGTGTGGCCGATGCGCTTGACATGAAGGTCGCGTTCGGCGAGCAGGATTCGAGCCTTTGGCTGTTCCAGTGGATGATCGACAACAAAGTGATGGATGTGGTGCAGCCGGATCTCAACTACAACGGGGGGTTCATTCGTGCTGCGCGGGTGGCGCGAATGGCGCGCAAGGCCAACATGTGGATCTGTCCGCACAACACGCAGACCGGGGCGGCATCGGTGAACATCCTGCACTTCGCGGCGACGACCCCCAACATCGGCCCTTACATGGAATATGTGCATCGCGGACCCGAGAAGAAGGAAAGCTGGTACTCGCCGAATTTTGAAATCCGGAATGGCGTGATTCCAGTGCCGACCGGTCCGGGGCTGGGACTCGAATTCGATCCCGATTTCGTGAAGAAGGCGACTCTGGTAAAACTCTAGTGCCAGCTCCCAATTTCTGCCTGGCAACTGGTGCCGGCTGTGTCCGCATTGACAAGTGGTACCCCGGTTGCTAACCTACTCAACGTGAAACGCCGCCGATTTATGCAGGCGATAGCGGTCGCGCCCGCCGTCCCCGCCGCTGTCCCTTTCGTTGTTGCAAGTGCCATTACCGAGCAGGATTTGAAGGCACAGGCCGCTCCCGCCCGTCCCGCCGCGCCTTTGGCCGCCGGCAAGCGCGACGCGGTCGGCGAACCTGTCACGCATTTCTTCAACCCGGCTCAATTGGCAGCGCTGCACAGGCTGGCCGAGTTGCTGATGCCCGCCATGGGGGGCAATCCAGGCGCGATCGAGGCCGGAGTGCCCGAATTTCTGGATTTCCACGTCGGCCAGTCGCCGGCCGACCGGCAACAGATGTACAAGGGCGGGCTGGACCTGCTCAATGCCCGCGCCGCAAAACAGTTCGGCAAGGCCTTTTCGGCCTTGGACGCAACCCAGGCCGATGCCGTTGTCCGTCCGCTGCTGGTGCTGGTCCCCTGGCAGTTCGAATTGCCCAAGGAGCCGGGGGCCCGGTTCATGGCCGCCGCGCATGACGACATCCGCGTGGCTACGCGCAATTCGCGCGAATGGACGCAGGCTGCGATTGCGGCCGGGCGGCGTCCGGTTGGGGCGCAGTTGTACTTCGCGCCGGTCGATCCGATCTACAAAGGATAATTGTGCCGAAACAAGAGTTTGACGTTTTGATTGTGGGCTCGGGCCTCTCCGGCGGGATCGCGGCCAGCGTGCTCACCCAGAAGGGTATTTCGTGCCTGATGCTGGACGCGGGCCCGGAAGTGAATCTGGCCACCAACCGCACCACGAAGAATCCGTGGGAGCTCCCGTACAGAGGCCTCAACAAGCCGGGCCGGCTGCCGCACGTGGTGCAGGCCAACGAGTTCAACGCCAACCAGTGGTTGGACGAGAAGGAAGTTCCCTACACGCACGATCCGGCATCGCCGTACAACTGGGTCCGGGTGCGGTTTGTAGGGGGCAGGAGCCTCTTCTGGGGACGGCAATCCTTCCGCATGAGCGACTGGGAGTTCAAGTCCGCGGACAAGGAGGGCACCGGCGAAAACTGGCCGATCAGCCACGCCGATCTGGATCCGTACTATTCCCGCGTGGAGGGAATCTTCCGAGTATCGGGCCGGAAGGAGGGCAAGCCGCATTTCCCGGACGGGAACTTCCTGGACGCGGATTACGGGCCGGATTCGGCAACCGTCAAGAAGATTACAGAGATTGCCGAGGCCCGGGGAATCCTGGTGTCGAAGATTCGAGCGTCGAACGGGCGCAACGGACAGGCAAGTTCGGTAAACCTGCTACTGCCGGACGCTGTGGCGACGGGCAAGCTGCAAATCGTCCCGAACGCCGTCGTCCGCCAAATCACGGTGGATAGGAACACCGGTTTGGCCAACGGCGCGAATTTTGTGGACCGCCATTCCGGCCAGGAGCTGCACGTGAAGGCCCGGGTGGTGGTGATGGCCGCGGGCTCGCTGGAAAGCACGCGGATCATGCTGAATTCGAGCACTGCCGGACTGGGCAATTCCAGCGGCGTGCTTGGCCGCTATGTGATGGACCAGTTGTACGGCGTGCAAGTAGTTGCATCGGTGCCGGAGGCACGCGGCGGCAAGGCGCCTGAAGGCACGATGGGCGGAACCGCCCTGCTGCCGAGGTTCCAGAACCTGCAAAAAGGCGAGAAGCGGAATTACTCGAAGGGCTACGGCATGCTGATCGCCAGCGGTGGCGCAGCCCAGCCCGGATTCTTCGCCGACTACGGCGAATCCCTGCAGAAGAAGCTCGATCTGCACTCCGGTGCCTGCATGACCGCCTCGATCTACGGCGAGCGCCTGGCCCGGTACGAAAACCATGTTCGGATCAACAAGGACGTGAAGGACGCCTGGGGGATCCCCGTGCTGCACGCCGAGGTAAAGGATTCGGCCAATGAGCACAACATGGCGAAGGATGCCGCCGACACCGCTGAAAACATGCTGAAGGCCGCCGGTTGGGATATCCTATCGAAGACCGACAAGTTCCACCCGCCGGGTTACAGCATCCACGAAGTGGGCAGCTGCCGAATGGGCGACGATCCGAAGAAGAGCGTTCTGAACAAGTGGAACCAGAGCCACGACGTGAAGAACCTCTTCGTAGTCGACGGCGGTTGTTTTGTCACCTGCGGTTGGCAAAATTCTTCGCTCACGATCATGGCACTGGCGATGCGGGCGTCGGAATATTTGGCCGAACAGATGCGCCTGAAGGCGATTTAGCCTACTTGGCTTCGGGCGTCTTGTTGACGTTGGTTTTCGGCGGTGCCAGATAGGTGCTCAGGTATTTCAGCACCGCCGCGAAATCGGCGTCGCTGATCTCCACTCCGCGTTCGGTCGTCATGTTGGCGACCTTGCGCTCCCAGTCGGCTTGGTTTAGGCGGATGGCCGAGAACATCTCGGCCCCGTGGCAGCCGGTGCAAGCGCGAACGGTGACTTGCTTGCCAGCGCCCTCGGGCAGGTCCTTTTGGGCCAAGGCCGGGATGGCGACTAGAGCGGATAGGATGAACAGGGTCTTGAACATGGTTTATTCGGCCTGCGCTGGCCTGTAATCCGGTACCAGCACGTTTCTGACCACTAGTGTAGCGCCGGCATTGGACCGGAAAGGGCGATACAATTTCAGCGTGATGTTCAACGTTCCCGGCAGCCGGGCCACAACTATTGGGTGCGCATTCCTCGTGGCTGCCATGGCCTGCAGCGCCGCCGATTCCAATATTTACCTCAGCCCGGTCGGCAGTGACAGCAATGCCGGGACGAAGACAAAACCGCTGGCCACACTCGCAGCCGCACAAAAGCTCGCCCGGAGGGCAAAGCCTGGTGGATCGGTAACGGTATGGCTTTCCGGCGGCACCTATTACCTGCCGGAAACCTTTATTCTGACGGCCGCTGATTCGGGAAAACAAAACAAACCCACCCTCTACGCGGCCATGCCCGGGCAGGAACCGGTTCTCAGTGGCGGGGTGAAGCTCGTCCTCCCGTGGAAGCCCTACCGGGACGGCATCCTGATGGCCCAGGTTCCGGCTGGATTGAAAACGGACCAGTTGTTCGTCAACGGCAAGCGCCAAGGGATGGCCCGGTATCCGAATTATGACCCCGCTGCCGGGTACTTCGACGGCTGGTCCCCGGACGCCTTCGGCAAGGACCGGGCGGCCCGTTGGAAGAATCCCGAGGGCGGCTTTATCCACGCCATGCACCGCAGCATGTGGGGGGATTTCCACTACGCGATCACGGGCAAGGACGCCTCCGGCAACATCACTTACGAAGGTGGCTGGCAGAACAACCGCCGCATGGGTATGCACGACAAATACCGGTTCGTCGAGAATATCTTCGAAGAACTGGACGCGCCGGGCGAGTGGTTCCTGGACGGGACCACGTCAACGCTGTACTTCTATCCCCCGGAGGGCGTCGACATGAAAACCGCCACCGTGGAAGCCGTCCGCCTCAGCAGCCTGGTGGAGCTGAACGGGGCCAAATGGGTCACCCTCAGGGGCCTCACGCTGCGCCACGCCGCCCGCACCTTCATGCGGAACAAGGAGCCGCTGTTGCGCAGCGATTGGACGGTTTACCGGGGCGGTGCCGTGTTTCTAACGGGCACCGAGGACTGCTCGCTGGAGGAACTGTTCGTCGACCAAGTGGGCGGCAACGCCATATTTGTCAACAACTACAATCGCCGACTCGCCATCCGCCGCAGCCATATTTTCGAGGCCGGGGCCAATGGCGTAGCCTTCGTCGGCGACCCGGGGGCGGTGCGCAATCCGCTTTTTGAGTACAACCAGCGGCAGTCGGTGAAGGACATCGACCTAACCCCGGGCCCGAAGACCGACAACTATCCCGCCCAGTGTCTGCTGGAAGACACGCTGATCCACCGCACAGGCCGGGTGGAAAAACAGACGGCACCGGTCGAAATTTCCATGTCGATGGACATCACGGTGCGGCACTGTTCGATCTACGACGTGCCCCGCGCTGGCATCAATATCTCGGAAGGCACCTGGGGCGGCCACGTGATCGAATTCAACGATGTGTTCGACACGGTGAAGGAAACCGGAGACCACGGATCGTTCAACTCCTGGGGGCGCGACCGCTACTGGATGCTCAAGGACTTGGACCCGAACACGATCAGCGCCGGACAGTACAAGGGCCTCCCGCTGCTGGACGTGGTGAAGCCGATCATACTGCGAAACAACCGTTGGCGCTGCGACCACGGGTGGGATGTCGACCTGGACGACGGCTCCAGCAACTACATCATTACCAACAACTTGGCGCTGAACGGAGGCATCAAACTGCGGGAGGGTTTCGGCCGGACCATGGAGAACAACATCATGGTCAACAACTCCTTCCATCCGCATGTTTGGTACCAGGGAAGCGGCGACACCGTGCGGAACAATATCGTCTTCACGGCCTACAAGCCGATCCGGGTGCCGAAACCATGGGGGGAAGCGGTAGATCTGAACCTGCTTCACGTGCCCGGACTGGCCGTGCCGAGACCGGCTGCCGGGCTGCAGGCGCAAAGCGGGCGGGATTTGCAATCGATGGAGGCCGACGCCGGATTCATCAATCCCCAGGCTGGAGACTACCGGGTCCGACCCGATTCCCCGGCCCTGAAGCTGGGGTTCCGGAATTTTCCGATGGACCAGTTCGGTGTGCAGTGGCCGAAATTGAAAGCGCTGGCCCGCACCCCGGACCTGCCTAGCCCCTTGGCATCCGCCCCAACCACAGGCTCCCAGCGTGACGGCAAGCCGACAGTGTGGCTTGGCGCGACGGTCAAGAACGTTGTCGGCATGGGCGAGGTGTCGGCGTCGGGTTTGCCCGGCGAGACCGGGGTGATCGTGCTCGGCATCCTCCCGGCCAGCCGAGCCAACGCGGCGGGGCTTCGCGTTGGCGACGTGATTCTCAAATTGGACGGGCAAACAATCGGGAGCCTGGTCGATTTGCAACGCGCTTCGGCCGGGTCCCCGTCGTTCGGCACCGTGAAGCTAACGATCTGGCGAGGCCAGCGGGACACCATTTTGGACGCCGAGGCCCCGGTTCGGTAATCAGCCAAACGGACCGCAGCTAGTGGTGGCCGGCCATTTGGCGGCCGATCTCGGCGAGGTCCGCCGTCGCCGGAGTGGTTTCGTGGACGAGTTTCCCTCCGCTCATCACGAAGACGCGGTCGGCCAGGTCGAGGAGTTCGTCCAAGTCCTCGCTGATCAGTAGGACGGCGGCACCTTTGTTGCGGGTTTCCACCAAGCGGTCGTGGATGAAATCGACGGCCTTGAAGTCCAGGCCGAAACAAGGGTTCGCGGCGACCAGCACACCCACCTCGCCGCTGGCTAGTTCCCGGGCGAGGATGGCCCGCTGGACATTGCCCCCGGAGAGGTCGCCAATTGGGGCGTCCGGGTTGGGCGGGCGGATGGAGAACCTTTCGATCATCTTCCTACCGAAATCGGCGATGGCGGAGCGGTTGAGCAGGAAGCCGGAATTTTGGAACGGCGGTTGGTCGAAGAGGCGGAACGCGATGTTTTCGGCCACGGTCATGCCGGGGACGGAGGCGTTGCGGAGCGGCTCCTCGGGCAGGACGTAAAACTTGTGGTTGCGTAGGTCCTCTCGGGTGGGGAGGTGGGTTTTGCCATCGACCGCGATTCTGCCGCCGGATGCTTCGCGCTGCCCCGCGATCACTTCCACCAGTTCGCGCTGGCCGTTGCCGGAAACCCCGGCGATGCCGACGATTTCGCCCGCGCGGACGGTAAGGTCCACACCATGGAGAGCTTCGAGGCCGTTGTCGCCGATGGTCCGCAGTCCTTCGAGCCGGAGCTTGGGTTGGATGGAAACGGGAGCATTGGACGGGGTGGCGGCCTTGCCCACCTTGCGCTCGGTGCGCGCCTCTCCCATCATCATTTCCGCCATGCGGGAAGGGGTCAGTTCGGCCACGGAACCGCCACCGGCAAGGCGTCCCCGACGCAGAACAGTCACGGCGTCGCAGAAGGATTGCACCTCGCGGAACTTGTGGGTGATCAGTAGGACGCTCAGTTCGCCCTTGTCCACCAAGTGGCGGAGGTAGCCGAGAACTTCGTCGGCCTCAGAGGGAGTTAGGACCGAAGTTGGCTCGTCGAGGATGAGGAAGCGGGTACGGAGATAGAGTTCCTTGAGGATCTCGACCTTTTGTTTCTGCCCGGCGGACAGTTCGGCTACCCGGCTGGAAAGGTCGACCTGGAACGGAGCGCCCTTCAGGAAGTCTTCGAGCTTGGCGCGTTCTGTGTTCCAGTCGATGACGGCAGGAAGATCGGGACGTGCCAGCACCAAGTTTTCAGCCACGGTCATCGACGGGATGAGGGTGAAATGCTGGAACACCATGCCGAGGCCGTGGTGGCGCGCATCTCGCGGAGAGGCGATGGGCGTGGGTAGTCCGTTGAGGCGGATTTCGCCCTCGGTGGCGTGGTAGAAACCCATCAGGCACTTGACCAGGGTGCTCTTTCCGGCACCGTTCTCACCCAGCAGGGCGTGGAAGGAACCGGGGAGAAGGTTGATGGAGACGTTGTCGACCGCCGCAAAGTCGCCGAAACGCTTCGTGATGCCGCGTGCTTCAAGATGTGGTGGTTGCTGGATCATGGCTTGCGGCATTATTTCTTGCCTAGGGCTCCGGGCATCCCGGCCAACCGGCGGTTGGGGGAACATGTGGCGATCATCACCAGCAGGGTGAAGACGTAGGGCGAGGCGTTGAAGACATGGTAGTAGCCCTGAACGCCGAGCGATTGGAGCGAGGGGCCCAGCGATTGCGCTCCGCCGAAAAGGAGGGCAGCGGCGAGGCAGCGGCGCGGGCTCCATTTGGCGAAGATCACAAGCGCAACGGCCATCAGGCCTTGGCCGCCGGAGATGCCTTCGGACCATATCCCCGGGAAATACAGGGTCAGGTGGGCACCTCCGACTGCGGCAAGGGCTGCTCCGAGGGTGATGGCTGCGAATCGGACTGCATTGACGTCAATGCCGAGCGCCCGTGCTGCCTGGGGATCATCCCCGGCGGCACGGACGTTCAGGCCCCAACGGGTCCGGGTGAAGACCCAATGCAGCAGGAAGCTGGCTGCGATTCCGATGAAGAAGAGCGGGCTGACGCGCAACGCCGATTCAACGGCGGGGGTGTGGCTCCAGCCGCCGAGGGGGATCAGCGGAAGCTGCGGTGCCATGGGGGCCACGAAGCGCTTGCCGAAGAAGAACGCCAGACCGCTGCCGAATAGGATCATGGCGATTCCGGCGGCAACGTCGTTCACGGCGGGTTGCTGGGTCAGCCAGGCGTGGATGGCTCCGAGGATGAGGCCCACGAGGGCGGCGGCGAGGACTCCCATCCATGGGGAACCGGTGAGATCCGAGATGGCGAAGGCCGTCATGGCTCCCATGAGGAGGACGCCTTCCATGCCGAGGTTGATTTTGCCGCTGGTTTCGGTGAGGCATTCTCCGAGACTGACGAACATGTAGGGGATGCTGCCGCGCAGGGCTCCGCCTGCAACGGCCACGGCGACGCCCCACGGTCCCAGGGTGTCAGGAGTTAGCTGCATGGGACCTCCGGTTGGCGGAGAGACCGAAGGGTGCGGTTACGGCCGCCTGGAAAGGCGGCTGCAGGCAAGAATACCTGCCCCACAAAGGCAGGTTGGTGGGGATTGGGATTGGGGTGGTTAGGCGGTTGCCGCATTGGTTTTGCCCCCGGATAGTTTGAGGCGACCATAGACGGTGTCGCTGAGGAGGATTGCAAGAAACAGAATGCCTTCGAGGACGGAAACGGTGGCATCCGGCAGGTCGTGGGCGCGCTGGAGCATGCCGCTGCTGGCCAGTAATCCGCCAACCAAGAGCGAGACAGGCACCACCGCAGCCGGATTTTGCTTGGCGAGGAATGCCACGAGAATGCCGACGTAGCCGTAGCCCGCGTTCAATGCCTCGTTGCCACGGCCATGGACGGCGGCGACCTCGATCATTCCCGCGATACCGGCGCAGGCTCCTCCGAGGAAGCCGGATATGACCGCGATTTTCCCGACCGGAAGGCCGACCAAACGGGCGGTACGGACATTGCCGCCGGAGACCCTCATGCTGAATCCGAAGGTGGTGCGATCGACGAGGAACCACGCCAAGGCACAGGCGGCCAAGCCGAGGATCAAGCCGTAGTGGACATGGGTCCCGGCGAAGTAGGCGATGCGGTGGTCGGCGGCGAGCGGAAAGGTGGCTGGGCTGTTGAAGCTGGAGGGGTCCCGCATTGGGCCTTCGATCAACTGGTTCATGAGGGCTATCGCGAT
>CAITMP010000544.1 GCA_903893525.1 uncultured Acidobacteriia bacterium
CCTCGCTGTAGTTGCCTTCGCACGTGCCCCGCTCGCTTTTAGCTGACCGTCCGCACCCGTTACCCTATCAGTTTGACCCCACGCAAGCGAGCCATCTCCACCGCCGCCCTCCTCGCAATCTACTTGGCAGTGGTCTTCCTGCTCCCGCGGCCGGAAACCATCAAGCCCGAAGGCTGGCGGCTCCTCGGACTCTTCGCCGCGACCATCGCCGGACTCGTTCTGCAGCCCATCCCCGGCGGCGCGCTTGTCCTCATCGCAGTCGGGCTCGCATCCCTCATTGCTGGCCTTCCCATGGCCACAGCGCTTTCGGGCTTCGCCGACCCCGTCGTCTGGCTCGTTCTCACCGCCTTCTTCATTTCCTCGGCACTTCTGAAAACCGGCATCGCCCGCCGCATCGCCCTCCAATTCGTCCGGCTCTTCGGACGCACCACCCTCGGCGTCTGCTACTCCCTGGGCTTCACTGACCTCGTCCTCGGCTTTATCATCCCCTCCGCCGGAGCCCGTTCCGGCGGTGTGGTCCTGCCCATCGTCCGCTCCGTCGCACAGCTGTACGGCTCAGAACCGGGCCCCACCGCAGCCCTTCTCGGCTCTTTCCTGATGGCGGGCGTCTACCAAGCCATTTGCGTCACCTCGGCGACACTCCTCACCGCCCAGGCATCCAACGCGATCGCAGCCAAAATGGCCGCCCAGTTCCTCCATTACCCCATCGACTGGCTGGGCTGGTTCCGGGCCGGAATCGTGCCCGGACTCATCTCGCTGGCTGTCATCCCGTGGGTCGTCTACCGACTCTACCCGCCCCAGATCCGGCGCACCCCGGAAGCCTCCGATTTCGCCCGCCGCCAACTGGTCGAAATGGGACCGATGGCCGTCCCCGAATATATCGTCTGCGTCGTCTTCGCCGGCGTCTGCTCGGCCTGGATTCTGACCAGGCTCGATGCCAGCCTCCCGGCTCTGCTCGGCTGCTCCGTATTACTCGTCACTGGAGTCTTGAAATGGAGCGACGTCACCCGCGACCATGCCGCGTGGGATGTCTTCATCTGGTACGGAGGCCTGTTCGAAATGGCACGTGCCTTGGGAGACGCCGGTATCACGAAAGCCTTCGCCAACGCCGTCGGCACCAGCTTGGCAGCATACGGACCCACCACGCTATTCGTGGTCGCCCTAATGGTCTACTACTTCGCCCACTACGGTTTCGCCAGCATCACGGCCCACACCCTGGCCATGTATCCGGCCTTCGCCGCCGTCATGCTGGCAAAAGGAGTCCCGCCGGGCCTCGCGGCGTTCTCCCTCGCCTGCTTCGGCAACCTATGCGCGGGCCTGACGCATTATGGAACCACTCCCGCCCCCATGTTCTTCGCCCAGGGCTACGTCCCTTTGGGTACTTGGTGGCGCATCGGTATTGTCACTTCCATGGTGAATCTCGCAATCTGGAGCACGGTGGGTTTCGCATGGTGGAAGTATTTGGGAATCTGGTAGGACGCACTCATGATCAAAACCGTCATCTTCGACCTCGGACGTGTCATCGTCCCCTTCGACTACGAACGCGCTTATGCCCGCGTGGAAGCCGCCGGCGGCGTCAAAGCTAACGACATCCCGGCGCTGTTGGCCCCCACGGGCCTATTCCAGCGGATCGAAACAGGCACCATCGACCCGCATGATTTCGCCGAGCAGATCTTCCAGCTTCTGAACTTCCACGTTTCCTACGCCGAATTCTGCGACATCTGGACGTCGATTTTCCTGCCCACGACCCTGGTGTCGGACGCACTGGTGGAGGGCATCGGACGCCACCACCGCCTCGTCCTGCTATCAAACACCAATGTGATCCACTTCGATATGATCCGGGCCAACTACCCGATCCTGCGTCATTTCAACCAGTTTGTGCTGTCCAACGAGGTGGGCGCGATGAAGCCGAGTCCACTGATCTACGCGAAGGCTATCGAAGCCGCCCAATGCGAGCCCGCCGAGTGCTTCTTCACCGATGACATCGCGGAGTACATCGACGGGGCGCGGCGGGCTGGCATCGATGCCGTGCAGTTTCAGAACGAGCGGCAGTTGAGGGGGGAGTTGGACAAGAGGCGCGTAATCTATTCGTAGCGCCGCAGGTTGTCCAGCGCCCGGAACAGCACCACTCCGATCAGGGCATTGATGCCTGCAAGAATCAGTTCCCCAGTGATATCGAACGGGAACGCTTGGTCCAGTAGCGCACGTTGAAGTACCCAATAAAGGAACTGGTGGAATAGATAGAAAACAAAGCACATCACCAGGCGGATCATGGAGTTCTCCACGTCGAACTGCATGCCGAGTGAGGCTGAAAAATACCCCGCAATCGTCTTGCAGATGCCGAACATCCCGATGTAGTAGCGCGAGAACGAGTCCTGGGCCAACCCGAGGGCGATCCCTATGCTGAGGCCCCGGATTTGGGAATGGCTCATCAGGGCAAAATAGATCGTCACCAGGAGTGGCAGCTCGATCCGTGCCACGAAGCGCAGTGTTTGGAACAACGGCAGGTAGACTTGGATCAGCAGAGCGGCTAGGGGCACTACGATGTACACCCAAATCGGGTACTTCACACTCTTCAACTGCCGAGCGTCGTCCACCAGAATTCGGTTGGACTTGTAGGGCGTCACGGCTTGGACCCCGCGGGTGCAGTCGGTGGCGCACCGGTCGCCCCTACAGATCCGGTGTTTGGAGGTGGCACTTTGATGTTGAAGTTTGGTACCGCTGAGTTCAGATCCCCGAAGATCGTTTTTTGTGCCTCACCGATCCGGCGATACTGCTCCATCATCTTGTCGGCTTGCGTTGCGCCACGCCCACGACCCAAGGTGCCGGGTACAGGATTCCCGGTAGTGCCTGTTGCTCCCGCGGCTCCGGGTGTTGGCTGTGGTGCCGGATCCGGCTGGACATCGGGAGCCATGAATACCGGCGTTTCCTGGGCCAGCGCCTCGGGAATCTCTTGGTGGATCGGATCCACAATCACGAGAACCTCCTCCGGGGCCGCCTCGACACCGCTTGGCTGGACAAAAACCTCTTGGAATGTCGCCCCGTCCTTCACTGCCGTAACCTTGCCCACCGGCAGGCCCTTTGGAAAGATTCGGTCCTCCCCGGAGGTGAAGAACTTCTCGCCCAGTTCCACTTTCTGGCCGCTCGGCAGGTAATCCACCTTGGCGATGGCGTTTCCCGTACCCTTCAACACCCCTCTGGCGTGGCTCTTCTGCGATTCGACACCTGCGGCGAAGGCAGGGTCGGAAACCGACATCACTTGGCTGGCGAACGGATAGACCGCAAGGATCTTGCCCACGATGCCCGCAGGTGTCACGACCGCCATCCCTTTTCGAACTCCGGCCGCAGAACCGCGGTCGATGAGAACCGATTTCGCACCGGAGCCGGATGTCGTTCCGATGACACGCGCCCCCACCATCTTGGACGGTGTCCGGGCTTGGAATCCCGCAAGTGCCCCGGCCCGCTGGGAGGACTCTAGCTCATTTCGCAGCAGCTGGTTCTCGATCCGCAACCGGTCCACCTCGGACCTCAGTTGCTTGCTCTGCTGACGGGCGTCCCTCAGTGCGAAGTAGTTTCCGAAGAAACCGGTGGTGCCGTTGCGGACGTTCTCAATTGCACTGGCGACGGGAGTCACAGCAGTGATGGCCCAGACACGCACCAACGGGACATCGTTCTCGCTCTTGATCTGCCAAGCGAGCAGGATAAGTTGGGCGAAGATGAGCACCAGCAGTACCGTGATGTTCCGGTACCGGTAGAAAATCGAGTCCATTTGCGGCGCGAAACCCGTAACCGTGCCGGGGTCCTGCTACTAGTCTATCGAGATCTTCTTGAGAAGCTTGAAGTCGCTGAGCATTTTTCCGGTGCCAAGCACGACCGACGCCAACGGATCGTCTGCGATCGATACCGGAAGACCGGTTTCCTCGCGGATGCGCTTGTCAAGGTTCTTGATCAGAGCGCCGCCGCCCGTAAGCACGATGCCTCGGTCGCTGATGTCGGCGCTCAGTTCCGGTGGTGTCCGCTCCAAACAAACCCGGATCGCGTTTACAATGGTCGCGATACACTCCGAAAGCGCCTCGCGGACTTCGTCGTCCTGGATTTCAATGGTCTTCGGAACACCCTCGATCAGGTTCCGTCCCTTGATTTCCATCTTGAGCGGCTTGTCCAGCACGTATGCCGAGCCGATTTCCATCTTGATGGCCTCGGCCGTGCGCTCGCCAATCAGAAGGTTGTATTTCCGCTTCATGAACTGGCCAACCGCCTCGTCCATGGCGTTGCCAGCAACACGCACCGACCGCGAGTACACAATTCCCGAGAGCGAGATCACCGCGACGTCGGTCGTGCCGCCGCCGATATCGACCACCATGTTGCCCGAGGGTTCCGTAATCGGCAAACCCGCGCCAATCGCCGCAACCATCGCCTGCTCCACCAAGTAGACTTCGCTGGCCTTGGCCCGGAAGGCGGAGTCCATGACTGCGCGCTTTTCCACCTGCGTAATCTCACTGGGGACCCCGATCACGATGCGGGGGTGAACCAGCATCTTGCGGTTGTGCGCTTTCTGGATGAAGTAATTCAGCATCTTCTCGGTGACTTTGAAGTCAGCGATGACGCCGTCTTTCATCGGCTTGATGGCCACGATGTTGCCGGGGGTGCGCCCCAGCATTTCCTTGGCTTCCTTGCCCACAGCCTCCACTTCCCCGGTGTTCTTGTTGAGCGCAACGATGGATGGCTCGTTGACGACAATGCCCTTGCCCTTGGCATAGACAAGCGTGTTGGCGGTTCCGAGATCGATTGCGAGGTCGGACGAGAAAAGGCTGAAAAGTGACCGGAGATTCATCTAAGTTGTTGGAACGGAAGGCGCGTATACAGCTTTGGCAGGCGCTGTACCTCCTTCAAGGGTAGCACAATTGGAGACTCAATCCCGGGGAACGTGCAGTCCCTGTCCAGTCGCGTGGACTCTATCGGACTCCCGCAACCGCGTCCACTGCAAAACCGGCATCGTTCGAGGCCACGCCCTCAAACGCCATAACCGAGACCGGCGCGGCTCCTGTGCGGAGCTTCCTGGCAAGCTCCCCAACAGGCCAAGAAATCGGATAAAGGTTCGTGTAGACCAAGTTCGCGGCGGCCGCCCCAGCCTCCGCCAGATCGCGGTCGAGTCGCTGGAAGGCCAGAGCCATGTCCTTTTCCGCCGACCCAAATGCCACCCGCGTTCCCGAAAACGCCAATTTTTCCGGACCCGGTCCGCTTGTCCGCGCGACTCCCTCGCACTTCGCCATCGCTTGGTACGATCCGCGCTGGGCCATCACCAGCGCCACCGGTACGGCAGAAAACCTTGCCGACACAGCCGCAGCCAGTTCCGGTGCCCCCGGAGGCGCGGTGATGAAACAGCTGACCCGCAGCGGCGCGCCCTTCATCTTCGACGCAAGCGAATCGGACGCCCGTTTCAACAGCGGTGCCACGGCCGCGCTCGGATCCTTGTCGACCACATCGTCCCCGGCCACGAATTCCAAGCCGCCCGTCCCCGCCTCCTTTTTCGCCATCGAAACAGATTCGATCAGGACTTGGGCGTTCTCCATGGGCAGCCCACCCGCCAGCACCACGCTGACCGACGGAATCGGCTGTTTCTTCTCCGTAAATACTTCGCTAACAATCTGTGGAACGCGCCGGATGTCGCCACTCCCCGCCACGAATGCCCGGACGTGCACCACCTGCGCCCCGTTGTTGAGCTTCAGGATCGCTTTGAGCGCCTCACGTGTTTGTTGCGAAAGCAGACCCTTCCCCGACAGAGGGGAGATGTGGAACACCAGCTTCCGCGTCTCACCCACCGAAACCGCGGGCGGGTCCTTGGGCAGCGCCAGTACCTGAGTGATCTCGTCGGGATTCTTCTTCCCCCCGACCAGTGTCGCTGCAAGGCACAACCCAGCTACCGCATACCTGCAAAGTGTGGGCGATGGAAATCGCATTACCTTGGATTGTATCGACCCCGGCCAATCCAGCTCAAGCCCCCCCCGATTGGACTGACATGTGCCAGTCCAATTTGGCATGCTACACTACGGCCAAATGGTCCTGCGGCCCGAGCTTGACGAAAACTCCGAGGTGCCCCTCTATCGGCAACTCGGCGTCTATTTGCAGCGCCGCATAGAAACCGGCGAAATTTCTCCCGGCGACCGTCTGCCGCCGACCCGCGAATTGGCTGGCCAGCTTGGACTGAACCGGACCACCGTTTCCGCAGCCTATGAACTCTTGGAATCCGATGGCTGGATCAAGGGGGCCGTGGGGCGGGGAAATTTCGTCCGCGGCCTGCCCGAGCGTGATTCGGACCCGGTCAACTGGTCCCGGCTGCTGACTCCCTCGAACGCAGCGGCTTCCGCAAGCCCCGGACGCTCCGGGACCATCAATTTTTCTGCCTCCAGGCCTTCCGAAAAGCTCTTTCCGGTGGATGAGTTCCGGCAAGCTTGCGCCGAGGTTCTCACCAGCGACCGCCTCCGCCCTCTCCTCCAAATCGGGTCACCCTCCGGGTACGAGCCCCTAAAGCAGTTCCTGCTGCGGCGGACGCCCGAAGCCTCCGGCTCCGATGGCATCCTCATCACCAACGGCTGCCAGCAGGCCATCGATCTGTTGCGGCGGGCGCTCCTCCGTCCCGGTGCCAAGGTTGCACTGGAGGAACCCGTCTATCCCGGCTTGAAGAATCTGTTCCTCGAAGCCGGCGTTGAACTCGTCGGCATGTCCGTTGGTCCGGACGGCATCGAGCCCCATTCTCTCCGGCAGGCACTGGAACGCGGCGCGAAACTTATAGTCCTCACGCCCTCTTTCCAGAATCCAACAGGTGCGTCCATTCCGGTCGCCGCCCGCAAGCAGATTGTTGCGATGGCCCGGGCAGCCGGAGCCGTCATCGTGGAAAACGACATCTACAGCGAGCTCGATTACGCCGGTCGCGCTTTGCCGCGGCTGAAATCGCTTGATCCCAACGTGATCCTTCTCGGTAGCTTCTCGAAAATCGCTTTCCCCGGCATGCGCTGCGGGTGGATCATCGCCCCGAAGCCGGTGATCGCCAGGGTTACCGAGCTCAAGCAGCTTGCAGACCTCCATACCGACCAGCTGTCCCAGGCGTTTCTCCTCCGTTTCGCCGAGTCCGGCCGGCTGGCCGCACATCAGGCGAGAATGGTCGCCGCTGGCCGGGAGAAATTGCGGGCCGTGGAGGAATCCGCCCGCCGTCACCTGTTCGGATGCCGCTACCGGCTCCCCGAAGGCGGCATGAACATGTGGGTGGAATTGCCCGACGGTCTCGATTCCAGCTCCCTGCGCGGCTTGGCCCAGCAGGCGGGCGTCGATTTCCTGCCGGGACGCTATTTTTCCGTGACGCGCCCCTTCGATTCGGGGCTCCGGCTCAGTTTTGCCGGCTTGGAGCCCGACGAGATTCGTCGGGGCGTCGAAATTTTGGGCGAAGTGATTCGCAACGCTGCCGGATCGCGCGATGAAGCGTCGAGGCCGGCTTTCGCCATGGTCTAAAAGAAACTCTTACAAGGGAGAACCGCAATGATCCTGAACGTCCTCAACGATCCGAATTTCAAGGTCAAGCTTGGGCTGGCCGAAATGATGAAGGGTGGCGTCATCATGGACGTCATCAACGCCGAGCAGGCGAAAATTGCCCAAAACGCCGGTGCCTGCGCCGTTATGGCTCTCGAACGCGTCCCCTCCGACATCCGCAAGGAGGGCGGCGTAGCCCGCATGTCCCCCGTCCGGATCATTCGTGAAATCCAAGCTGCCGTCACCATCCCCGTGATGGCCAAGGCGCGCATCGGACATTTCACCGAGGCCCGCGTCCTTGAAGCCCTAAAGGTGGATTTCATCGATGAGAGCGAAGTCCTCACCCCCGCCGACGACGAGCACCACATCAACAAGGGTGATTTCACCGTACCCTTCGTCTGCGGCGCGCGCAACCTGGGCGAGGCCCTGCGCCGCATCGCCGAAGGTGCCGCCATGATCCGCACCAAGGGTGAAGCCGGTTCCGGCAACATCATTGAGGCTGTCCGCCACATCCGCACCATCGTCAAGGAAATGCGGCATCTTACCATCTTGGGCGAGGAGGAGCTTGTCCACGAGGCCAAGTTGCTCGGTGCACCCCTCGACTTGGTCCAGTGGGTCGCCAAGCACGGCAAACTGCCGGTTCCGAACTTCTCCGCCGGCGGTATCGCCACTCCGGCCGACGCGGCCCTCGTAATGCAGCTCGGTGCCGAGGCTGTCTTCGTCGGGTCCGGCATCTTCAAGAGCGACGACCCGGAAGCGCGCGCCAAGGCCATCGTGAAAGCCGCCACCTACTACAAGGATCCCGCCATGCTGCTCGAAGCCAGCGAGGAATTGGGAATCGGCATGCCCGGTCTCGATCTCTCCAAGCTGCCGGAAAGCGAATTGATGGCGTCGCGGGGCTGGTAAACACACATGTCCAAGCGCGTCGGCGTACTCGCGTTGCAGGGTGATTTTGAGGCGCACGAGCGGGCAATCGCCCGCTCCGGCGCCGAGCCCGTCCAAGTGCGCACGGCCGCCGAACTGGCTTCCGTCGACGGACTCATCATTCCGGGCGGCGAAAGCACAACCATGCTCAAGCTCATCGAATACATGAAGTTGTGGGAGCCGCTCAGCACTTTTGCGCACCAGAAGCCGGTTTTCGGCACCTGTGCAGGGGCAATTCTACTGGCAAACGAAGTCCTGAGCCCGTCCCAGCCCAGTTTCGGCGTCATCGACCTCACCGTCGAGCGGAACGCCTACGGTCGTCAAGTGGATAGCCGTGTCGTCGAACTGGAGCCAATCGCGGAATTTGGCGAACGCGTCGGAGAAGGGCCTTTGGAAGCCGTTTTCATCCGGGCTCCCATCATTCGCCGGGCTGGCCCCGGGGTGAAGGTTCTCGCCCAATACGACGGAGATCCTGTACTTGTGGAACAGGGTCACCACTTGGTTGCAACGTTCCATCCTGAGCTGACACAAGATTCGAGGGTACACCAATTATTCCTGAGCAAACTCTAAAGGACGTGTTGTTCGTCTGTATCGGAAACACGTGCCGCAGTCCCATGGCCGAGGGTTTCGCCCAGCACTATGGCAGCGATGTCCTCCGGGCATCGAGCTCGGGACTGTCACCGGTCGAGACCGTGATTCCTGAAACTGTCTTCATCATGAACGAGGCCGGGATCGACATTTCCGGCCACGTTCCCATGTGGTACCAGCCTCTCCAAGTGGCCCGCTACGACGTGGTGGTGAACATGTCCGGCTATCGCCTGCCCGGAAAACCGCCCAAGGAATTGATTGAATGGAAGATTGAAGACCCGTTCCAAAAGTCCGCCGCCGTCTACCGCCGCGTCCGGGCCGAAATCGAGCAAAATGTCATGCAGTTGGTCCTCCGTCTTCGGCGCGAAAAGCGCAGGTAGCTCGAAGACGGACTGGGCCCACGCATACCGGCCGGCCCCAAACAGTTGTTAGCTCGTTACCTCGAATGCGGCAACTCCATAGAATCCATCCGCCCACGCTATAGGTTTGCCCTGTCGGCGAAAGGCCGATGTGTAATCAATCCAAGCTCGGAACTCGTCATTCACGTTGCCGAATTCGTCAAAGATAATGACCGTTCCTGGCGCTATCCTCTCGTCCAGCGTCGCCAACACGTAGAGCGTCGAACTATACAAGTCGGCGTCCATGTGCAGCACGAGGCGATTTCGCCTGTCGAACGTCGCCAGGAAGTTTCTCAGTGAATCTTGGAAGTAGCCCTTGACCCAACCAACTCGCGGGTCGTCGATTTTCGGTGGCTGGCCTCCGGTTGAGAAATACCCTTTTTCGTATGTTCCTTCCCAATCTTCGGGAAGACCCTCGAACGAGTCGAATCCAATGAATCGGGAATCCGGCTTTTCATTGATCTCGATCCACTGCCGCATCGAAGCACCTTTGAAGACACCAAACTCGAGGTAGTCGATGGCCTCGGTACCGATCGCATTGTCGTGAATATACCGATAAAGGTCCTTTCGATGGTTAAACGAAGGGCGCTCTGTCAAGCCTGTCGAATGGGCGAAGGTGATGAATTCTGACAGCTGGTGCACAGCGCCAAGCCGACGCGGTGCACGAAGTTTATTATTCAAGAGTCCGAATTTTACATCGCGCACCGTGCGGTACAGCAAGGATTGTTGCACGTGCGTGTGCAAGTCTCTATTATCAGGGTAGTCCACCGGTTTGTTCACAACGTTGAGCATAGCAAAAACAGTTTGGACTTGTGCTGCCGAATTCCAGCAGCCATCTCCGGCCTTGGCCGGACCGCAAGTTGATCCAGGTTCCAGAAACCGGCCCCTTCGGATATTCTGGAATCGAATGCCCGAGATCACCGTTTCGTTGGCCAACCCGGAGCAACTCCAAGCCTGCTACCGCCTCGCCTACCAGGTCTTTTGCCAGGAAATGGGCACCATGCGGGAGGATGCCGACCACGAACGGGGCATCCTCTGCGACGAGGCGATTCTTCGTTCCAAAGTCCTCTGCGCCGAGGTGGACGGGGAAGTTGTGGGAACCCTCGCCATGCTGATCGGCGGCAACGGGCGCTTCCCCGAACATTTCGAGCACGGTTTTGACCTTGAACGCTTCGTCCCCGTCGTGCCCCGCGACCGCATGTCCATCATGATTCGGTTTCTGGTCAAGCCGGAACACCGCGGCTCCTCGGTCCCGATGAAGTTGATCGCCGAGTCGGCCAAGTACCAGTTCCAGCGTGGCCTCAAATTGCTGTTCTGCGATTGCCAGCCGCACTTGGTGAACTTGTACGAAACCTGCGGCTTCCGCCCCTACGCTCCCGTTTTCGAACAACCAGGTTTCGGTATCATGGTGCCTCTGGTTTTCGTAGTGCCGGACGTCGCGCATTTGCGGTCCATCCGGTCGCCCATAATCCGGTACGTGAAGGGCATAGACGACCCCGCCTTGGCGGCGTCCATTCTGGAGCTGCTCCCAGACGATGCCCCCATCACCAGCATCGGCGACTTGGAGCGGACCGCTTGGGCCGAGGCAGTGGGCTTTCTTGGCCAGCCCCGTGAGAATACGGGTGCTTTCGAAGGCTTTTCCGAGGGTGAGATGACCGCGTTCCTCGAGCGCAGCCAAGTTCTGGACTGCGCCGACGGTCAGCAGATTGTCGTCAAGGGTCACGGTACCCGTTCGGCATACGTCATATTGGAGGGCGCGGTGGATGTCCGGTCCGGTGGAACCTTGGTGGCGCGGCTCGGTGCTGGCGAAATGTTTGGGGAGTTTGCCCTCCTCCTTGACACCAAGCGAACAGCCGACGTCTTCGCCAAAGGCGATCGCGTCCGGCTCTTCGTCCTGGACGAGCGCAACCTCCAGAAGTTGTTGACCAGCGAGGCCCAACTGGCCGCCAAATTCCTGTTGAACTTGTCCCGCTCCCTGGCGGTTCGCCTGTTGAATCAATCCGCAGCCAGATGACACACCTCGACTCCGATCAAATTCGCGCACTCGGCACCCGCGTGGTCGACCGGATTGCCGAGGAATTCTGTGCCACCAACCGCCGCCCCGTCTTCCCGCCTCCCCAATCGCTCCAAGCGATGGAAGAACTCTTCGGCGGCTCTTTGCCGATGGAGGGGACTGATCCTTCCGAACTACTTACCCTGGTTCTGGACCAATTGTTGGCCGCCGCCGGAAATCCCAACCATCCTGGTTCCATGGGCTATGTGCTCACATCCTCAATGCCTTTTCCGGCATTGGTGGAATCATTGGTTGCTGCCGTCAAGCTGCGGCCCACCACTTGGAAGAACCAGCCTGCCAGTTGCCATATCGAAACAACGGTGATTCGTTGGCTGGGCGAAATGGTCGGTTTTTCATCCCAGGCGGCGGGCTATATGACCACGGGTGGTTCGTGGGCGAACTTGGCCGCCGTGGCCGTGGCCCGTGTTCGGAAGGCTGGCTGGGATATCCGCTCGGAGGGCGCTCTGGGCGGACCGCAATTGGTGGCCTATGCGTCGCAGCACACCCATTCCTGCGTCCAGCGGAGCTGCGAACTCCTGGGCATCGGATCGAAGTGGTTGCGCAAAATCGGGCTCGACTCCGGTTTCCGGCTGCGAACCGACCTCCTCTCCGAGGCTATTGAAGCCGATATCGCGGCTGGCCTGAGGCCGTTCCTCGTGGTCGGCAATGCCGGTACTGTCGAAACCGGTGCCATCGATCCGCTGACTGAAATTTCCGCAATCGCGCGCCGTTTCGGGATGTGGTTCCATGTGGACGGGGCCTACGGGGCGTTCGGTGCATTGTCTGACTCGGTCCGCCCACTCCTTTCGGGGATTGCCTTGGCTGATTCACTCACCGTCGACCCCCACAAATGGCTCAACACCCCCTTTGAAGCCGGCTGTGTCCTGTTCCGGGATTGGGATGACCTGCGTGCCACTTTCAGCCTTGTCCCCACGTACCTCGCTGGAGCGATGGGCCTGGAGCACAACCAGTACGAATACGGGTTCGAGCTCAGCCGCACGGATCGCGCGCTCAAGGTCTGGTTGGCCCTGCGCCAACACGGTGTCCGGCAGTTTGCGGAACTTGTGTCGTCACATATTGCCTCGGCGAGATACTTGGCCGACTTGGTTCGTGCCTCTGACGATTTCGAACTGGTTATGGATCCGGAACTCAGCATCTGCTGTTTCCGATTCGTTCCGGGAGGCACCGCATGGGGAGCAGAATATCTGGACAGCCTCAATTTCGACATCGAAATGGCATTGATGCGGGATGGCCGCGGCTTGGTGTCAGGCACGGTCTTGAACGGTAGGCGGGTTTTGCGCGCGTGTATTGCCAGTTCTTCCGTCACGCGGCAAAGCGTTTTGGAGACTTTTCAGTTGCTCGGCGGGATAGGACGGCGGATCCATTCTGACCGTTCCAAATTTGGCGATAGCCCCGCAGCCTCGTGAATTACCATGGGAGAGTCCAAATGTCGCACGAACTTTCAACGGACCAGCAGTTGGAATGCCTGAACTGCGGGACACCCCTTCAGGGCCAGTTTTGTTCGCACTGCGGCCAAGCCTCCCACGAGGGACGCCACCCGACCATCGCGCATTTCGGCCATGAACTAGTCCACGAGTTCGTACATGTCGACGGGAAGATTTTCCGGACCCTGAAGGCACTTCTATTCCAGCCGGGTCTTCTCACCCAGGAGTATTGGCAGGGCAGGATCACGCCCTGGATCCGTCCACTGCGCATCTTTCTCGTCGTTGTGGCGCTCAACCTCCTGATCGTGCATGACAAGGTCGGCCCTATGAACTTTCAGGTGGGGGTCTACAGGGACTCCAAGGGCCAGCGCGATGTGGAAATCAACAGCACCGGCAGCGCACCGTCCAGACGCAAGGATTTGGTTGCGGCCCCGGAGCACGACCGGCACGAATTCGAGGCGAGCTTCCGTACTGCGTACTCCAGTATTCGCTATTTTTCTGTCATTCTGTATGCTGCCGGAGCATGGCTGCTATTCAGGAGGCGACAGAGGTTTTTTGTCAATCAGCTGGTGGCCTCGTTCCACATCTACAGTTTCTGGTATCTGATGGCCGCCGCCGGTGGACGCTTCGACCTCCTGCGTGTACCAAGTGCCGTCATGGTCGTACTTTACCTGGTCTTGTCCATCCGCCGCCTCTACGGCTACGGTTGGTTGAAATCGGTCCTGCAGACCGCGCTCTTGGCGTCGTGGCTGGGCTTGATTGAGCTGGTTCTTGCCTTCGCCGCCGCCCTCATGGTCGAACATGGATGGGTCCTCAATCTCGCGGCCCACTAATCAATCTCGCGGCCCACTAATTAGTGCTCGATTCAGGTCCGATTCGGACCGCGGACGGTTCGTCTCCTCCCGCCTCCGGAGTCCTTGCGCACCGTCCTGCGCTCCTATAATCTGACAAATGCTTTCGAGACCTCGAATTGCATGCACAGATTTCCGGAGACCATCTTCTTGACCATTTCCGCTGCCAAGCCACGGCTCAGCCCGAATCCTCTTTCCTTCGTCATTTCCGCCATATTTGCCCTGTCCGGCAGCCTTCAAGCCCAGTCCGAGACCCCACCGGGACCCGGCGGCGAGGCGCACTTGGTTCTGCCAGACCTCAGCCTCGGCGAGTTCATGGGCCTGAACGGTCGTGAACTCCTCATGGGCGGCTTGGTAGTCTGTGCGCTCGGGCTGCTGTTCGGCCTCCTTAGCTACCGGAACCTGCGTAGCCTGCCAGTACACAGTTCCATGCTTGAGGTTTCCGAGTTGATCTGGGAAACCTGCAAGACCTA
>CAITMP010000545.1 GCA_903893525.1 uncultured Acidobacteriia bacterium
ATTGTCCGGTTGAAGTCGGGTCTGGGTGCCCGCTCCACCGGCATTTGAGGCCTCTGGTTTTCCTGTGGACGCACCTCTTGGGGCCTCGAATCCGGCTGCCGCTGTGCGGGGCGTTCGAATGTCGAAGGCCGGTCCTGCTGCTGCGCGGGCTGTCTGGGAAGCATTGCCGGTCGGGGCGCGCTGTCCGGTAGCGGTCGGCGTACGGGTGCGCGGTCCAACACGGCACTTGGTTGGCGACTCCGCAGGTCGTTGATCTCGGCCGTTGACAATGGGCGTCCCG
Source organism: uncultured Acidobacteriia bacterium (assembly GCA_903893525.1). Lineage (GTDB taxonomy): Bacteria > Acidobacteriota > Terriglobia > Bryobacterales > Bryobacteraceae > BOG-234. Next base: position 281 of record CAITMP010000545.1, read on the forward strand.
GGTTGCGGGACAGCGATTCCTGCCGGGCCCCAAACTCCACAGGTGCAGCCGGCGGAGCGCTTCGAACTACCACGGGCCGAGACATCGACCGCTGCGAAGGAGCTGCGACGCTTCGATTCGTCATTGGTCCCGTGATGCTTTCCCGGGTGGGCGCGACCGGAGCCGCGTAACCGATCACGCCGTTGTACTGACCGGGACGCACGCCCTGCAATGAGCTGTGCACGGGACGGGAGCGGATAAAGGCTTCGCGGTCCACCACGCTGAGCGCCCCCGGCACGCGCTGGTTCGCGTAAACGGTGGTCGAAATGTTGTTGATATTGGTGACGTGGGTGATGTTCAGCTGCCGGATATAGCCCGGGGAGACCCGGTAGCCGGGGTAGTAGGGTTCGCGCGGACCAAGCGGGAACCATCCAATGCCAGGCCCTCCGGCAAACACCACCAACGCCGGAGCATACACCGGCCTATGCACCATCGAGCCGGGCACCCAGACCCACACTCCCGAGATGACCGCCCAACGTCCATAGTGGAATGGCGCAAAACCCCACGATGCGTTGTCGATCCAAGTCCAGCCCCATGGTTCCACCCAAGCCCAGTGCCCGTATTGGTACGGGACCCAGCCTGCTTCGACCCGGGGCCGCCACACCCAACCGTAGTCCACTGTTTCGTTCCAAGCGCCGTTGGCGTCCAAGTCCTCGTAGCCGACCATGGTTTCCGGCACGTGGGTCGGAGCGGGCATACGGTCATCCCGCTGATTCCGGTCTCCGACGAAATAGTCGAAGTCATCCATCGGGTTGGCATCCAGGACTTCGCCCTGAAAGCCTTCCTGGAAGTAGCCGGTTTGCCGGGCACGTACAGTTTGATTGATTCCGTTTCCGGTGACTTGCGCTGTGCCCGACCGGACCGTAATCATCATCGCGTTGCGCGCAGGGTCAGTCTCGATACGGTAGTCGCCGGTGCGCAGGAGCGTAACCGCACCTTGTGGGGTATCGATTTCCCAAGTATCGTCATCGTCCAATTGGCGCAACCGGATTTCGATGGCACCTTCGGTTACGCGGGCTTGGACTGTGCGGTCGTCGAGATTTAGGAAGCCGAAATTGGTCTCCCAGTTCAACCGGATGGCGTTGGGGCCCGTTCGGATCTCGGCGCGGGAGCCGGAATCGCTGAAAATGTGGTCGCCGGTTGTGAGTGGGTAGTTCAGCGCCGCCGGGGACCATGTGTCCACCGTGGCGGGCTGCAGCGACACGTTGCCGTTGAACCAGTTCAATCGGGCGACACGCGCGGGAGGGTCGACCATGCCGCCGGGGGACACGGGTTCCTGGGCATGCAGCCGAACAAGGGGTGCGGCCAGAATCAGGGCGGCGAACATAGCTGCGCGGTGTTTTGTCATCGGGATCCTCACACAAATACTTCACCATGAATCACGGATGGGAGCTCGGTTTCGTTTACATGTGTGAACGGAAAATAATCTTCTGTGTCCAGACATTTCCCTTTGAGCAGGTGGAATGCCAAATTGCGGTGATATCGTAACCAGGTGCGGATTCAGGACAAAGTGGTGGTGGTGACCGGCGGTGCCAACGGGATTGGCCGGGCGCTGTGCCAGCGATTCCATGCCGAGGGTGCGCGGGCGGTCGCGGTGGTTGATCTGGACTTGGCTGCTGGCCAGCGGGTCGCGGAGGCGGTTGGAGGCAGATTCTATCGCGTGGATGTGTCGGATGAGGCGCAAATGCATCGGTTGGTCGAGGATGTCGAGGCTGGTCTGGGCCCCATCGACCTGTTTTGTTCCAACGCCGGAATCCTGATCGAGGGCGGGGCGGAGTTGCCGGAGACTGATTTTGACCGGATTTGGGGCGTCAATGTGAAGGCCCACATCCACGCAGCCAAGGCCGTTTTGCCCAGAATGATTGCCCGTGGTTCGGGGTACCTGCTGCAGACGTGTTCCGCTGCGGGACTTTTGTCCCAAATTGGATCGGCACCTTATGCCATTACGAAACACGCGGCATTGGCGTTTGCGGAGTGGCTCTCGATTGAGCACCACCACCAGGGGATTCGGGTGTCCGCACTGTGTCCGCAGGGCGTTCGGACAGCCATGCTGGGCCAGCCTTCGGGCGGGATTGCCGCTGTGTTGGCGGAAACAGCGCTGACGGCGGAACAGGTGGCTGAAGCGGTGGTGGACGGGTTGGCGGAGGAGCGCTTCTTGATTCTGCCGCATCCGGAGGTGGCGGAGTACTTTCTGCGGAAGGCAACCGACTACGAACGGTGGCTTCGGGGAATGCGGCGGCTACGGGAACGGACCGTCGGGTAGCCGTTGGGCCGGGTAATGCGCAATCCGGGATGGAGAAGCGCGTAAGGGCGCAGATGGAACCCGAATCGACCCTTTTTTCTGGCATTCCGCGTGCGGGATGTGGCCGCATGAAGGAAACACTGTTTCAACGGATTGGTGGATCCGAGGGTGTCGCCCGTTTGGTGGTGGATTTCTACAAACGGGTCTTGGACGATCCGGAGTTGGCTCCATTCTTCGATGGAGTCCCGCTCGACAAGCTGCAGAGCATGCAGCGCGCTCTTTTTTCAGCGGCCCTCGACGGCCCGGTGGCGTATGCGGGGCAACCGCTCGGCTACGCCCACGACGGGCGCGGAATCACTCCCCACCATTTGCAGCTGTTTCTGGAACACCTCTTCCTGACGGTTCGGGAACTCGATCTGACGCAAGGGGAGATTATCGAGATCATCGACCGCATCAATCTTTACGCGGACGAGGTGACGAACGCGCCGGGATTTGCGGGATAGGCCGTGCGTGGTGTGCTGCGGCTACCCGATTGGGGAAGGCCAAAAGTACTTGTCGAAGCTAATCCTCGATGACCAGCGAATACGAATAAGGGACTTTTCTGGCACGCTTGACAAGGACCGTGGGCGCATGAGTACGAACTATGCTCGTTACCTCGTCGTAGCAGCTACTCGCAGCGCCCACGATAATTGCAGTGAGCGCTCCATCCGGCAGGCGGACGAAGTCAGCATTGCAGATCTTCAGCGGTCCGTCCAAGGGCGTGGCAACAATTCGCCACTCCCTTTCGTACCACCACTCCTCTGATTTGGTAAGGATCAAGTCGAGAGGGTTGGGCATTTCGTAAGGGTTCGTCCATTCGGGGTAGGTCTTGCGGTATTTGACTTGTTGCGTAGTGCCGATCAAGTCGTTGCCTCTATCGAACTCCAAGCAAATCCCGCGATGTCCGTCGGCGTAGTGCGACCACATCAAAGTTGAGCAGGGAGAAGGCGTCAAACACTTGATCCGTCGCAACGCAATCTCCTTAGCAAGCGATTCAGACAATCCTTGGACCGCGCGGACAAAAGGCTCGTCATCGCTGAAAAGTTTGTCCGACGCCAACGGCCCGATGGGATCTGTCCTCCAAGTCGGTAGCAAAGTGTCGATCATACTTTTGCGGCTTATTGGGTCAACGAGCCTAGGCCGAGGGTCAAACAAAGGCTTACAATCCCAAGGATCATTGAGTTGATCGGGTTTTGAGCAGTGCAGCACTCTATCACGGAGCATACTCTCAAGCCAAGCCGCGCAGAATCGTTGGTAGTGGTAGTATTTTTCGAGAAAGCCGTGTTTTGCGGTCGGGTCGATCACAATCAATCAACCCAAAATCTCTCGCACCACGTTGCCCGCGACGTCCGTCAGGCGGAAATCGCGGCCGCTGTACCGGTAGGTGAGCTTGGTGTGGTCGAGGCCCATCAAATGGAGCAGCGTAGCGTGCAGATCGTGAATGTGGACTGGTTTCTCCACGGCCTTGAAACCGAAATCGTCGGTTGCGCCGTGGATGTGCCCGCGTTTGATGCCGCCGCCCGCCAACACTGTGGAAAATCCGTGGCTGTTGTGGTCGCGGCCGTTTTGCACCTTCACCAAGCCGCTTACTTCCACGGCGGGGGTGCGTCCGAACTCGCCTGAGATGATCACCAGCGTTTCGTCCAGCAAGCCGCGCGATTTCAGGTCTTCGAGGAGCGAACCGATGGCGGGATCGGCGGCGCGGGCCAGCCGCTTGTGGCTCTGGATGTCGTCGTGGCTGTCCCATGGCTGGCCGTTGCCGTGGTAGACCTGCACCATGCGCACGCCCTTTTCCACCAAACGCAACGCCATCAGGCAGCCGCGTCCGAATTCGGTATCGCCGTAGCGTTCGCGGGTCTTGACGGATTCCTTGGAGATATCGAAAACTTCAGGGGCCTCGGTCTGCATCCGGTACGCGATTTCGGCGGATTGGACGGCGGCTTCCAACTCGCGGTCCTCTCCGGCGCGCCGCAGATGCATTTCGTTCAACTTGCCGAGCAGGTCCAATTGTTTGCGCTGGTCGGCCAGGGACAGATCCGGATTCTTGATGTACTGGACCAGCTTGTCCGTGGTCTTTTCGTTGTTCGGAATGTAGGTGCC
>CAITMP010000546.1 GCA_903893525.1 uncultured Acidobacteriia bacterium
GAGATCGCCGGGCCTCCACCTTGGTGATCTGTTGCTGGTTCGCGCGAATCTCCAGACGGGCCCACGTGGCGGCCAGTTCCGGTGTGCGGACGCGGGGGGAATCCTCCCATTCAAATTGGAAACAGAAATCAGCCATTCCGTAGTCCCGCAATCGGACATTCCCCAAGGGTGATCGGATAGCCGTGATACTCGCCAAGAACTTGGTTGCTCAAGCGCCCCTCAAAACACTGGTCGGGATTTCTCAGCCAAACATACCGGGGAAACTTGCCTTCAACGCATCCACCGACGTGGCCAGCGAGAATCGCGCGGCGGAGCGAGTCAGTGAGTTGCGCCTGTTGCCCTTCAAGTTCAGGCGGGCAAAGAGTCGCATCGCTTCGGGCGTGGGGAAGCTTGTGTTCCGGACTGCCCGCGTAGGTTGCTGTTTCCGCAGCTGCAACGCGCTGTTCCAAGGGCATCTCGATCAGGGATTTCCTCTTGAATCGTGGACGCTGTTCGGGGCGTTTCAACGGTTTGCCTTCCTTCAGACTAACACCCTTTGCGGCAACGATTTGCGGCGGCGCTTTGCAGCTGGATGGCTTGGCTGCCCCACTCGGTGCACCGTCCTCCTGTCTCACGGTCCCGCTTCAGAGCGGGGCCGCTTCGATGAGGCAGATTGGCGACTGGCTGGGGGTAATACTGACCAGTCGGAGGCCGGCGGACGCGAAAAGGGCGGCGAATTCGGCGGCGGTGCGTTCCTTGCCTCCGGGTGTGCAGACAAGCATCTCGATATCGAGGAATTTGGCGGGGCCCGGTTCCGGTGTTTCGCCTACGACCATTTCGCAGATGAAGATGCGGCCGGTTTCGGGGGCTGTTTTCAGGAGTTCGTGCCGCATGAGGGACAGGATTTTGCGGCAGCTTTCATCGTCCCAATCATGGATGATGTGCTTCATGAAGTAGGCGTCGCAGCCGGACGGAACGCTTTCGAGGAAGCTGCCGTGCTGGTATTCGATGCGGTCGGCGCACGGGGCGAAGTGGCCGGCGGCGGGGGCTCCTTGAATGACCTCGGGAAGGTCGTACAGGACGCCGCGGAGGTTCGGGAAGCGCTGCAGGATTGTGGACAGGAGCCAGCCGTGGCCGCCGCCGCAATCGGCCATCTTGGTGAATTGGGAGAAGTCGGCGATTTGAAGCAGGGCTTGGCCGGTGACGGCTGAGAAGCCTGTCATGGCGCGATTGAAGTTGGCGGCTTCGGCGGGGTGTTTGGCCAGGTAGTGGAAGCCATGCTCGCCGAAAGCCAGGGTTGGCCCGTCGGTGCCGGTGCGCAGGACGTCATCCATGCGCGAGTAGGCGGTGAGAACCCATGGATCGCTGAACATGATGGCCATGTCGCGCATGGAGCGGGGGTGGTCGGTCTGGAGAACGGCACCGAGGCTGGTGAGGGCGAAATGGCGGGCGGGACCTTCGATAAAGAGTCCGAGGCTGGAGAGCAGGCGAAGGACGCGGTACAGGGATGGGGCGTGGGCACCGCAACCGGCGGCGATGTCCTCGACGGGGCGGGGCAAATCCGACATGTGGTCGGGAACGCCAATCCGGGCGAGGGCCATGGCGGAATGGAGGGCCATCTTGCCGAACAGCATTTGGGTCATTTGAACCTCAGGCGGCGGGGCCTGTTGGGTGGAGGAGTCTGCTTGGGTGCTCATCGTCGAACGATTATACGACGAGTTGAGGGAGCGGTGGTTGAGGTTGCGGGATGAGGCCTTGCGGCTCAAGGCTAGCTGAAACCAGCTAGCGACGCGGGGAGAAGGCAGTGGGGACGAGGAAGCGGTTGTCGTCCGGTGTGCGGGGGCCGGTTGGGGCCGGGACACGGGCGTTGAATTCGGCCATGAAGGGGCGGTAGTCGGTGACGAAGCTGGCCCAGGAGGCGCGGGCGGTTTCGCGGTCCTTGTGGGCGAGGAGGTAGATGAAGGAGCTGCGGTTGTCGGCGGTCCAGTAGGCGATCGGCGTCATGCCGTTTTTCGCGATGATGGCGGCGAGGCCGGAGCGGAACTGGTCGAGGGTGCGGGGCAGTGCGTCGGGTCCGGTGTTGTATTTGCGGAGTTCGAACACGTGCGTGCCAAGGGCGGGAGGGGCGAGGGCGGGTGAAAAGTCGGTCGCCGACATGAAGATGGAGAACACTGGTTTTGCGAGCAGGGGGGAGGATTGCCAGGCTCCATCGATGGCGTACCAGGCGCGGTCGGCGGCGGTGCGGTCGCGGTGGGCGAGGATGGCGACGAACATGTTGGGTGCGTCTCCGGTCTGCGCTCCCCCAGTGGCTGGACCGTCGATCCGCGCGCCTTCGAGGACGGTGGCGTCAAAGATGTTTTCGACTCCGTTTTTGGAAAGGATGGGGAGGGCTTGGTCGCGGAAGGAATCCAGTAGGAGATCTAGCTTGCCGGGGATGGATGTGTAGATTCGGAGTTCGAAGAGCTTGGCGGCAGTGGTGGCGGCAGTGGTGGCGGGCGGGGTCTGGGCGTTGCCGGATATGGTGGCTAGGGCGGGGGCGAAGAGGATTGCGAGGGCGAGGTGGGCGGCCGAGAATGGTGAAACGCGCATGGGTGCGTTCCGAATATAGCATCGCGGCGGGGGGATGAGGTTGCCTGATTCTATGCAGTTCTTGCCTGTTTCTATGGGCTACAGGGGAGTTTGGGGCGGGGATGGATGGTCGGCCCTTAGGTGTTCGACGCTTGTTCCGACCTGAGCGGGGCACGGGTGCGACCTTCTCTTCCCATCACGCATCCAATCGACCTATGGCTACCCCTTTTGAGAGCGCCCAGCTCATCCTCAACCTTTACGACCTGCGCAGGGAAGACACCCTTCGCAAGGCCCGCGATTTTTTCTTCGGGTTCAATCCGGCCACGCCGGAGGAATTCATGGCCGCGATGTACGGACCGCACAGCGGGATGATCCGCATGGTGATCAGCTATTGGGATATGGCCGGATCGTTTGTTGCCAACGGTGCCATCGATTCCAAGATGTTCTACGACGCGAACGGGGAGTTCATCGCCGTGTTTGCCAAGATTGAACCGATTCTTCCGGGTATCCGGGCGGCGTTCGGAAATCCCGGTTTCGCGGCGAATCTGGAGGCACTGGCGCTGGGGATGCCGGATGCGCGGGCCAAGCTGGACAACATGGTGGCGCGGATGAAGACGTATGCGGCGGCGCGGGAGGCGGCGGCGAAACAGGCGTAGATTTTTAGAGGGACCCGCGCGCGGACCCCAAAAATGCCCCACGCGCGGGTTCGGACAAGGAGGTCCGTTGGATACGATACGATCAATATCGGTGCCCTTGACCGGTCCGGTCGGGTGCCTGACACTCTAAGGAGAACCTCGATGAAATTGGCGAAAGCGGCTGCGGTTGCCAGCCTCGCTGCGGTAATGGCCCAGGCGCAGGTCAACGTGGGCGAACAGAAGCCTGAAGCGAGTCTGCCGTTCAGCATGACCACGGTGGCCACGTTCAACCTCCCATGGCGATTGGCCTTCCTGCCGGATGGCCGGATGTTGGTTACCGAAAAGCCCGGGCCAGTTTGGCTGGTGACGCAGAAGGGTGAGAAAATCCAGGTCACGAACACGCCCGCGGTCTATTTCCAAGGGCAGAGCGGCATGCACGGGGTGTTTGTTTCCCCCAAGTATGCCACTGACCACAGTATCTATTTGACCTACGCGGAACCGGGCGAGTATGGCGGCGGTCTGGCGCTGGCACGCGCGAAGCTGAATGCCACGGCAACATCAGCTGCGTTGGAAAACTACGAAGTGCTTTGGCACCAGATGCCCAAGGGCAAGGGTGGCCAGGAGGGTGCTGCGGTTGCATTCTCGCCGGACGGCAAGTATCTCTTCCTCGCAGTTGGCGACCGCCAGCGCATGACCCCCGCCCAGGACCCGGACCAGCCCGAAGGCAAGGTTCTCCGCCTCACCTTGGACGGCAAGCCGGCTCCCGGCAATCCCAACTTCGGCAAGACGGGAGCGTCCACGATTCCGCTGATCGACCCTCCCCGCGACACGGAATTGGCCAAGACCGCCAAAGTGGTCAGCAGCTATACCTTTCCGGTTGCCAATCTGACCCCTGCGGAAACGTGGGCTAGCGGTTTCCGGACTCCCTATGGCTTGGCCTTTTCAGCGAGCGGCGAGTTGTGGGAGGTGGAGCACGGTCCTGCGGGCGGTGACGAGTTGAACTTGGTGGAGAAGGGTAAGAATTATGGCTGGCCGCTAGTCTCCTACGGGAACAACTACAACGGCACTCCGATTCCCAAGCCCGACACTCGCCCCGATCTGGCCAAGCCAGCTATCTATTGGGTGCCGGTGATTGCGCCAGGCAACTTGATGTTCTACAGCGGCACGAAGACATTTCCGCAATGGAACGGCAGCGGCTTTGTGAGCGGATTGGCGACCAAGTCGCTCAACCGTTTTACGTTTGACGGCCACGGTGGAGCGAAGGCAGCCGAACGCTGGGATGTGGGCCATAGGATCCGCGATGTGGAAGAGGGTCCCGATGGCTCCCTGTGGATGGTGGAGGATGCGAATCCCGGCGCACTGATCCACGTGACTCCGAAGTAGTTTCGTTAGCAATCAGGAAGA
>CAITMP010000547.1 GCA_903893525.1 uncultured Acidobacteriia bacterium
AGGATGCCGCACGGATCGTGAATGAGATCCTCGGCGAGGCGGCCAAGCTTGCCAAGACCGCGGTGGTGGCGGTGGTCGACCCCCACGGGGAGTTGATTGCTTTCGCCCGGATGGACGAGGCTCCCGTATCATCCATCAAAATCGCGATGAACAAGGCTTACACGGCTGCTCGGGAGAGGAAATCCACCGAGGAGATCGGCAGGAAGGCCCGCGACGCGGAAAAGGGCTTCGATATCGCCTATTTCGGCGATGACCGCTTTGTGGGCTGGGGCGGCGGGGTTCCGGTCTGGCGGGGAGGCCAAGTGGTCGGGGCAATAGCGGTGAGCGGATTGCCCCAAGTTGAGGACATAAGACTGGCCAACTGGGCTGCAGGGCTTGTGGCGGACTAGCTTCAGCCACGACTTTGACCGTCAAACCTACCGGCGGTACCGGCCGTGGCGGGGTCCGACGACGATCGCCACACCAGTGCCCCCCCAGTATCCCGGCCCCCAGTAGGGATCGTAGTACCGCGGATACGCCGGGCGCTGTGGCGGAGCCGGAGTCCGTTGCGAGTACGCCGGTTGGCTGTAGTCGCGGGAATCCGCATACCGGAAAACCTGCGGTGCGCGTGTGGTATCAACTGCGACTGCCGATTCCAACCGGAAGGTCAGGGCAGTTTCCGGGTAGACTTCCGTCGCGTGGCCGCGGGTCAACAGGACTCCGGCCAAGCCGGCCGCCGCCCCCGCACCCGCGCCGATCGCCGCTCCACGGCCCCAATCGGCCGAGGCTCCGATTGCCGCGCCCACGGCGGTGGTCGTTCCGACCGCTGCCGCATCGCGACCCACGGACGTGCTGCCCGTACGCTGGATCATTTGCGATTGGATCGAGACCTGCGATCCGTCCATAAGTGTGACGCCAGCCAGCTCCAAGCCCAGCTTGGACGTGCCCGACACCATGCCGGCCTTCTTCGTTTCCGTGACCCTGCCTGTCACCTGCTGTCCGCGCGCCGCCACCACGATTCCATCAACGACGATGGGTTCGGCAAGCGTGCCGAAAAATGCGTCGCCCTGCTGATTGCGGTCCGACGAGAGCATCTGCCCGGTGCGGATTGTGATGTAGGTGCCGGGACGGACCGTAAGACGGTCGGCCAAGGGATGCCGCACGGGTTCCGGGGACAGTTGAGCCGCTTCCCCGGGACCGCTCCCGGCTGAGAAGCTGGGGGGAGGGGGAGGAGCCACGTCCTGGGCGGCCAGCGTCCCCGTTGACGCGAGCAACCCGAACGTTCCAAAGGTGATGGTTGCGATGAGTTTGTGGTGCTTCATGCACCTCAATATTGCATGCGCAATGCCAAACCAAATGATGCCGCAAGTTATTGAAATCAAACACTGAATGATCTCCAACGGATGGTTGTGGCGCACCGCCGTGGTGGTTTTCAACCAGTTGGAGGCACCAATGAAACAGGAAGGCGAGGCTTGGGTTTATCCACAGTGTTTCCACAGCTTCCCGCACCCAAGCCATTGAAAACAGTATGGAAAAAACCTGTGGAAAAGCCTCGGAAAAATACTGCTAAACGGTTGACTCGGGCTGGCCAACGGCGGGATCATCACTGAAGGTCCAATGTTCACGGACCGAAGGCCGTCCCGATAGTCGGCTCGGGCTACGCTTGGATCCGGAGGGTATCCCAACCCGAGGGGGAGTGGGTACCGGTCGGCAGCAGGAGCACCACAATTTCGGTGCTTGGTCGTAGGAGGGAGTCGGGATTGGTACGGGGGCGTTTGCGAAAGCCGCCAAGCGAGACCATGAAAGACCTTTCCGGAAACCGGCGGCACGGATGCGCAAGCGTCCGGCACAAATTCGTTCCGTGAACTTTGGATTGCCCCCGGGTCCGACCTACACGATCCTGCCACGCTGCCTTTGATACGCTAGCGTGGAGGGAGACCCGATGCGAACTTCTTTCAAACTTTTGCCGCTAATCGCCGTGCTCGGCATGTCGCCGCTGCTGCGCGCCGCCGACGTGGATTTCAACGGCCGCTGGGACATCATGCTGTGGGGCGACAACCCCGACAAGGCTTGGTGGATGGAAGTATCGGGAGCCGGCACACCCGCCATCAAGGGCAAGTTCATTGGCTTCCCAGGCGGCGACCTCAACGATATCAAGGATCTCCGGATCGAGGAACATCAACTCCTGTTCTCCTTTGAAAACAAGGCCGGAAAGCGGGAATACGCGGTCACCTATTTTGGAGGACACCTCGACGGCGAAATGACCGGCACGGGCGGTCCAATCAAATTCACCGGTTACCGCGCACCCGCCATCCGCGACCATGACGACGCGACCTGGCTCAAAGCTACGCCCCTGACATTGTTCAATGGCAAAAATCTGGAAAGCTGGACCGGACTCGGCAACAACAAGGATCTTGGCTGGACCGTCGAGGACGGCATCCTGAAAAGTACCGGCCACGCCAAAAACTTGGTGACCACTGGCAAGTACTGGAATTTCATCCTGAAACTGGAATACAACGTCGCCGAGAAAAGCAATAGCGGCATCGGTCTCCGGGGACGCTACGAAGTCCAAATCCAGGATGATTTCGGCAAGCCGATCGAATCCCACATCAACGGAGCCCTCTACAGTAGGATCCCCCCGGCCGTCAACGCCTCCAAGAAGGCTGGCGAATGGCAGACCGTCGAAATCCGGCTGGTTGGCCGAGATGTTTCCGTAACCCTGAACGGCAAACCCGTCATCACCAAGAAGCAGATTGAGGGCTTGACCGCCATCGCCTACGACCCTTGGGAAGGCCAACCCGGCTCCATCGAGTTGCAGGGCGACCACGGCCCAGTTTCATTCCGCAACATCACGCTGACACCGCTGTTCCAGCCACAGGCGCAATAAGGATGGGGCGCGGCAATAGAATATTGAAGCTTTCGGGAGTCTACGCAGCTGCCGTTACTCCCAACCGGGCCGGAACCTTGGAAGCCGACCATTCGGCACTTCTCGACCTGATGGATTTCCTGGCGGATGGCGGCGTGGACGGCATATGTCTGATGGGCTCCACCGGCGAATTTGTGAACTATTCGTCGGACGAGCGGCAGCGCGCAGTGCATCTGGCATCCAAGAGGAGCCGGGTTCCCGTAGTGGTCGGGGTGGCCCACTCCAGCCTGACGGGCGCCTTGCGGCTGGCGGGAGAGGCGATTGCATCGGGAGCCGACGGCCTCCTGCTGATGCCTCCATATTTCTTTCCCTACCGGCAGCCTGAGATTGAGGCATTCTACCGGGCTTTCATGGCCGAACTTGGACCCGCGATCCCCGTCCTTCTTTACAACATCCCCCAATTCACTTCGCCGATCCACATCGGAACGGCTCAACGGCTGTTGGATACCGGTCTATTTGCCGGAATCAAGGATTCGAGCGGAGACTGGGCCTACTTCGAGCAACTACTTGCCCTGCGGCGGGAACGGGAGTTCGCGTTGTTTGCCGGCAACGACCGCATTGCGCTGCAAGCCCTTCGCGCCGGTGCCGACGGTGTGCTGTCCGGTTGCGCGTCCGCGATTCCGGAACTCTTGTCCCGGCTCTACCGGACACATGCGGCGGGCAACGGCGTGGAGGCCGATTCAGCCCATGAACGCTTGATGGAGTTTGTGGAGCAAATCGAGCAGTTCCCTGTTCCGGTTGGCATCAAGCGGGCGGTGCAACTGCGGGGCCAAAAGTCTGGTGTGCCATCGGTGCCCCTGGGTCCGGAAACGCAGCTTGCCTTGGACAGCTTCGAGCCTTGGTTCCGCGAATGGGCGAGCCGAAGCATCGGATAATCTGAGTCCAACCATATCAACTTAAACACTTGTCAAGAACTAAATTTGCCCTCGAATCAATCGCTTAGCCCTACCTCGTTAGCACTCAACGGCGGAGTGTGCTAATAATAGAGCTTGGAGCTAGTACCTGATGGCGCGGTTCCAAGTCTGAATCCAGTTCCATACAATTCCCAGTTGGAGGCAAATCATATGAACATTCGTCCGCTCTACGACCGCATCGTGGTCAAAAGGCTTGAAAACGACACCGAAAAGACGGCCGGCGGCCTCTTCATCCCCGATTCCGCCAAGGAAAAGCCGCAGGAAGCCGAAGTAGTGGCTTGCGGCAAGGGCAAGCGCCTCGAAGACGGCACCGTCGTTTCACTCGACGTGCAGGTCGGCGACCGCATCCTGTTCGGCAAGTACTCCGGCAGCGAAATCAAGATCGACGGCCAGGACTACCTCATCATGCGTGAAGATGAAGTCCTCGGCATCCTCGTCAAGTAGCCTGGTCCAGTAAGCCCAGCAAACCCAGTCAGTCAAGAGAGAAGAACATCATGGCAAAACAGATTGTTTACGCTGAGAATTCCCGCCAGGCGATCCTGCGCGGTGTGAACCAGTTGGCCGATGCGGTGAAGGTCACCCTCGGTCCGAAGGGACGCAACGTCGTCCTCGAGAAGAAGTTCGGCGGCCCGAACATCACCAAGGACGGCGTCACCGTCGCCAAGGAAATCGAGCTGAAGGATCCGCTCGAAAACATGGGCGCGCAGATGGTCCGCGAAGTTGCTTCCAAGACCTCCGACATCGCTGGCGACGGCACCACCACCGCCACCATCCTGGCCCAGGCGATCTACCGCGAAGGCGTGAAGGCTGTCGCCTCCGGCGCGAACCCGATGGCCCTGAAGCGCGGCATCGACCGTGCGGTCGAAGTCGTGATCGGCGAAGTGAAGAAGATGGCGGTCGACGCAAAGTCGAACGAAATGATCAAGCAGGTTGGCACCATCTCCGCCAACAGCGACTCCACCATCGGCGGCATCATTGCCGACGCGATGCAGAAGGTCGGCAAGGACGGCGTCATCACCGTTGAAGAATCCAAGACGATGACCACCGAACTGCAGACCGTGGAAGGCATGCAGTTCGACCGCGGCTACCTCTCGCCCTACTTCGTGACCGACGCCGACCGCATGGACTGCGTCCTCGAAGAGCCCTTCATCCTGATCCACGAAAAGAAGATCAGCAACATGAAGGACCTGCTGCCCGTGCTCGAGCAGATCGCCCGCTCCGGCCGCCCGCTCCTCATCATCGCCGAGGAAGTGGAAGGCGAAGCGCTCGCAACCCTCGTTGTCAACAAGCTCCGTGGCACCCTGAACGCCGCCGCCGTCAAGGCCCCCGGCTTCGGCGACCGCCGCAAGGCCATGTTGGAAGACATTGCCATCCTCACCGGCGGCAAGGCGATCTTCGAAGAAACCGGCATCAAGCTGGAAGGCGTCCGGTTGGAAGACCTGGGCAAGGCCAAGCGCGTCACGATCGACAAGGACAACACCACGATCATCGACGGTTCCGGCAGCGATCCCGACATCCAGGGCCGCATCAAGCAGCTCCGCAACCAGATCGAGGACACCACCTCCGACTACGACCGTGAGAAGCTGCAAGAGCGTCTCGCCAAGTTGGCCGGCGGCGTGGCCGTGATCAAGGTCGGCGCAGCCACCGAGACCGAGATGAAGGAAAAGAAGGCCCGTGTCGAGGACGCATTGCATGCAACCCGCGCGGCCGTCGAAGAAGGCATTGTCCCCGGTGGCGGCGTTGCGCTGCTCCGTGCGGCTGGTGCTTTGGCCGGCTTCACCCTGCCC
>CAITMP010000548.1 GCA_903893525.1 uncultured Acidobacteriia bacterium
AAGCGCGGCCTCGTCCGCACCCATGGCCTTGGGGCCGCGCTTCTGGGGAGCCAGCGCAGCCTCGATGCCGGCTTCGCGCTCCCTCCGCCAGGTGGCAAGAAGGGAGGAGTACAACCCCTCGCGGCGCAGCAGGGCGCCGATCGCCCCCGGCTCCTTCGCGGCGTCGGCCTGAGCCAGAATCCGGCGCTTGTATTCCGCCGTGAACCGCCGGCGCTTGGCGCGCGCCACCACTTCAGGATCCGGACGTCCGGCCGGACCCGGGACCGGGCTGGTAAAATCGTTTGTAGCCATTATCAAGCTTGCCTTTCCCGCCCTGCACTCTAATTCCTGTCACACAGGCTGACTCATCAAGCTTGACACAGAGGGACCCCCATAGGTCCCGGAATGGCGGCCAAAAGTCGTATTGACAACTCATGTACAATTAAAGGCAAGCTGTGAAAGAGCCAAAAGAGTCCTTCGACTGGGACAATGCCAACGTCCATCATCTGTCACGGCATCGAATTCAACCAGAAGAGGCTGAGGAATGCTTCGGCAACGATCCCATCATCCGGGAACACGATGTGGTCGATGGCGAAGACCGCTGGACGGCGGTCGGGTCGACGAACGCGTTGAGAATTCTGGTGCTTGTGTTCACGGTGCGGAATGGTAAGATCCGCCCCATCACCGGATGGGAGGCGGATCGTAGAACCAAGGCTGACTACTTGCAGGAGAAGGTGATAGGACGGATATGGCCAACAAACGACTAGTAATTCCGCAATTCGAGAACGAGAGCGAGGAAGCCGGGTGGTGGGAAGCCAATCGGTCGGCAGTCGAGGAGGACCTGCGAACAGCGATGCGCGCGGGAAAGACGGTGTCCCTGCAAGACGTGATGGCCGGTGCGAGGAGCAAGAAAGACCTGGTGCCAGTCACGATCCGGCTCGCGAGTGAGGACCTTGCCACGGCTCGGGAGTTGGCGGACGATACGGGTATCGGCTATCAGACGTACATCAAGATTCTCTTGCACCAGGCACTCCAACAGGCAGCCAGTAGTCGGGCGCAGGTGAGACCCTAGATCTCCTGCGAACTTCGAGTACGTCTGCGAAAAACAACCGCTCCCCCGGCGGCGTCTGCCCGAAGAAATAATATTTTCGCCACACATGGCCGGATTCCATGCGGTTCGGTGTTTCATCAGTAGGCGGGAAATTGCTGCTGAACAAACTCTGGAGAAACCCCATGCAATTCAACTATCGAAAACTGATTCTGGCCTGCTTTACCGCAGCGTGTGTGGCGAGCACTTGCCAAGCCGGAAGAATCTACACCATCAGCGCATCCACCACCGAAGGCACCGCGATCACCGGAACGGCCACCTTCGACACAAACACCCACAAGTTCACCTCCTGGGACATCATCGCCGCCGCCGACCCCGGCGCCACTCGCGGTGGGTTCGCCGCCGGTGAATGGGACATGAGCAACACCACGGTCAACGGGGAGAATGATGCGAACGGGCTCTTTCTGATCAATGGCCCTCAGCCGAATCCGGCGAACTTCATCCTCCTGGCCTTCCTCACCTCGGTGACAGGAACTGCCGGGGAGTCAGTGACAATCTGGACCAATGTGAACGGCGGTTCTTACCGTTTCGGTTCGGCAATTGAAGACCTGGGAGCGGGTTGCTGCCGGACCCACCTCTCGGGGACCCTTACCGCCGATGCCGGTGCGGCAACGCCGGAGCCGGCAACCTGGGGCATGTTCGCGGGTGTCGGCCTTTTGGCTCTGCTCGAACGGAAACGGCGCGCACTCGTAAGCTAGGAATGGATTCGGGCGGGAGGGTCATCCGGCCTTCCCGCCTTCCTGTTTTACGGCAACCTGTGAAGGTGCTGCTGGATAACCGGCTGGCTGCCCGACGATTGGAGTCGAATCCTCGCGCCCAGTAAACTTCACACACCCGAAACGGCTGCGCTATTTGCCGTAGCCCAGGCCAAAGCCAAAGACGTATTTGGCGCTCACACGGTTCTTGTAGGCGTAGTCGAACGCCTCGGCGAACCCTGGAACGTCCGGAGCATTCTTGTCGACCGCCGCTTGATCCGCCGGTATCGTGAGAGGCAGTTTCCCGACCGGCGCAAAGCGGCCTCTCACCACGTCCAGCAGTCCCTCGGCCTTGACGTCGAACGTCGCCAGGACCGCTGCGGCACCGGGTTCCACTTCGTTGATGATCCAGGGATTGATGAAATTGATCACCAAGACCGTCGGCTTTGCCGCTTCGATCTGTTTCACCTTGGCGACGTCAACGCCCGTAAGCGGGCTCAGCGCGATGTCGGCATAGTCGTGCTCGGGCCGCTGGTAGACGGTGGGGCGCAACCATACCAAGGCCACGTCGGCTTGGTCGAGCGAATCCACGATCTGTACGGTCGGGTCCTTCGCGAGCAGTGCCTTCAGTGCCGAGGTGCCATTGACCGCAGGGGCGGCACCGCGCCCTCCGAAGTCGCCACGGCCGCCCCGACCCTCCGGTCCGCCCCGACCTTCGGTTCCGCGGCCACCTGCTATACCCCGGCCACCCGCTCCACCCCGGCCCCCTGCCCCACCCCGGCCTTCTGCACCGCCCCGACCTTCCGGCCCACCACGCCCCCCAGCTCCACCGCGGCCCCCGAAGCTTGGGGGCTGACCGGCCATGACCTCCACGTAGACCTTCCTGGCACCCGTCATCGGCAACAGTTTGCGGTCGTTGCGCAGCAGGACAACGGACTTGCGATGGGCTTCGTCGGCCCTAGCAGCGGAAGCCGGTGAACTGGCGATCTTTTGGGCCGCTTCAGGGTCGGTGTAGGGGTTCTCGAAGAGCCCCAATTTGAAGATCTCCTTGAGCAGCAGTGTGACCTGCGGCGTGAGGTCGGATTCCTCCAGCAAGTGCTGGTGGACCGCGTCCAGGAGGCCCTGTGGACTATTGCTGTCTGAAAATAGGGCGACTCCGGCTTTCACCGCTTTGGCGAATCGCTCCGGCGTGGTCAGCTTTTCCACTCCGAAAGCGTTGGCGGTAAGCACGCCGGTATCGGTATTGACGTAGCCCTTGAAGCCCATCCGTCCTCGAAGCAGCCGCGTGAGCAGTGCCGTATTGTAAGCCCCTGCGACCTCTTCGAACTGCTTGGTGCCAGACTGCCACCATTCCTTGGGAAGCTGCTTCCCACTCCGCTCGTTGGATGGGTTGTTGTAGTAGCTCATGATCGAGCTCGCGCCGGCGTCGATGGCTGCCTGGAAAGGAGGCAATTGGTATTTGAAGAAGCTGCCGGGCGTTGGATATACGGCCCACTGCCCCCAATCGTTATGGGGATCCAGACCCTTGTCGACGGGCCCATCTCCGGGGAAATGCTTGATCGATTGCGCTACCGACTCAGGCCCAAGAGCGGGCCCTTGGAAGCCCAATACGATTTCCCGGGCGATCTCCGCGTTCCACTTCGGGCTTTCCCCAAACGTTGTTTGAATGCGGTACCAGCGCGGCTCGGTGGCCACGTCCACCTGATATCCGTAACACTTCTGGATCCCCGAGGCGCGCCATTCCGCCCGCGCGATTTCGGCGAACGAGCGGATCAGCTTGATGTCATTCGTCGCAGCCAGCCCCAGCGTCCCGGGCCAACTGGAGAACTCGCCAGCCGCTTCGGCTTCCTCGTACACCAAATTGTCGCGAACGTGGTTTCGTGGATTCGAGGCAAAGACAATCGGAATGCCCAGACGCGACTTTTCGGCGAGTTCCTGTGAAGTGTTCGCGCGCGCCGCCAGTTCACGGGCGGTGAGGTTGTCGCGGAGGATGAAGTAGCGGATGTTGCGCTGGTTGAGATAGTCGTCCAAATTGCCTGCATTGAACGAAGTAATTTGCATCAGCCCCGCCTTCTCCTCAAGGGTCATTTTGGAGACCAGGTCCGCGACGCGCTTGTCGACCGGCAATCGCCAATCCTCGTAGGGGTCCAGCACGCCGTTGCGGTTCAAATCCTTGAACGACAGGTCGCCGACCTTCAGCAAGGGGGCGGCCCGTCCGTCGATCTTCGGCTGTTTTGGCGCGGTAGGCGCGGCCGGCATCGACACCATCCAGAGTGCAAGGGACAGCACCAGAGCGATTGAGGCTGGAGTAAAGGATCTTCTGCGCGGCATGTTGATTTGTCTTCGAATCGTTATGGTATCGCGGTTCGTTCTTGTTGTGTGGCAACAAGGGGGTTCATCGACCGCGGCTCTGGAATTCCGGGTGGATCGTCCGCCACTCGGAGAATGAGCGCAGCCCCGACGCGCTCGCGGGAAGTCCAGATATGGGAAGGGCACAGTGACGGCGGGGAGTGCCTCTTACGATGCTGGGGAACCTTTCGAGCGAATATTGAAGAACTATCCAGGGCTTTCCATGCCGCAAATCCAGCGGCTCATCGAGTTCGTGCACGTTCACCAGGGACAATTCGTCCCGTGAAGGTGCCTTTCAAAACGGGCCTGGCTACTTTCGCTGCGCGTCGGCCAGCATCTGCCCGCGCAGGATATCGTTGATCCGGGTGAGGTGGCCTTCGCCCTTGGACTTGAGCCAGCCTTCGACTTGAGCCAGTCCAGCACCTCATTGTCGATGCGGAACGAGATGAGCGGTGCGGGAATTTGGCGACGTACCGATCTAGTGGGTCATCCTCAGTGCGTCATCGCGTAGACCACGTAGTTGACGCCGATCCGGATCGCCAATGATGCCGAAGCTTCGGGGTAGCTGGGGTCGTCGGCGTATTCCCATGCGTCGCCCAGGTCGGAGTTGTAGGCGACGGCGACCATCAAGCGTCCCTTGTCGTCGTAGATCCCCTGCCAGTGGGCTCCGCGACCACCATCCTGGCAGTTCTTGCAGCCGGCTCGGACGTGGGCTTGGCCGGGAATCTGGACGCGGTCCTTGAGCTCGAAGACAGCGTGGAGGACTTGGTCTTCCTCGGGAATTTCCACAACGGGGCGGTCGGGGAAGACCATTTTCATCGATTCCAGGAAGATCTCCCGTTCGCCTCGGCCGTGGAAATCGTCGGCCAGGAAGAAGCCGCCACGCAGCAGATACTCGCGGAGTCCGTCGCAGATGCGCTGGCTGGGTCCCCATTCGCCCACTTGGACGGCGTAGAGCCATGGGAGGTCGAACTGTTCGTTTTCCTCGATGTTGACGGGCTGCTCGACGGAGCGGACATCGACGCGGGTGAGTCGGCGCATGGCCTTGGCGAAGTGGCGGTCGGCGCGGGGGTAGTCCTGGGTCCAGAGCGAGAGGCCTTGTCGCCAGTCGCCTTGGTAGCGGGGGTAGTAGCCGTCGACCCCGGGTCCGCCGCCGGAGAACATCATGCGGGCGAAGATGAATTCGCCGGGGATGTTGGCGTCCTGGGGCGTCTCGAAGCGGAAATATTCGACGCCCGGATATTGGCGGAATGGCTTCTGCTGGGCGAAGAGCGTGGCGAGCCCGGCCAAGCCCAGGATACAGGCCGCCGTCACCGGAATCCGGATGGATTTGCGTGTGGACACGTGTTCCGCCTGTGACGAGCATAACACCGGATAATGGGATTCGCTGTTTGTGTGTGGAAGGTAAATGAACGTCTACAGCATCCTCCGCTTCTTCCTGCCGTTGCGGAATCCCGTTGGATTCACGCTGGCCGATGTATTGGAGTTCGGGCTGGCGTTATTTTGCCTGGCGGGAATGCTGTGGCGCGGGAAATTGGCTGTTGGGCTGCGCTGGTTGGCGGAGCGTCCGGCGGCGTGCATGTCGGTCTTGGTTGTGCTGCCGGTGCTGCTGCGACTGGCCTTGCTCCGCCATAATCCCGTGCCGGTACCGCAGGTTTCGGATGATTTCTCGTTCCTGCTGCTGGGTGACACGCTGGCGCATTTCCGGTTGGCGAATCCGGCGCACCCGATGCACCGGTTTTTCGAGTCGATTTTCGTTCTGCAGGAGCCTTCGTACAGTTCGATCTATCCGTTGGGGCAGGGAATTGTGTTGGCGCTGGGGCAACTTCTGGCGGGGGAGCCGTGGGCGGGCGTCGCGGCGTCCGTGGGTTTGTTTTGTTCGGCGTGTTTCTGGATGCTGCGGGGGTGGGTGCGGCCGACCGTGGCGCTTTCAGGGGCGTTGATGGCGGTGATGCTTTTTGGCCCGCTAAACCAATGGATGAACAATTACTGGGGCGGGGCGGTGTCGGGGATTGCCGGATGTCTGGTATTCGGCGCATTGCCCCGCTTGTGGCGCGAGAGCCGGGCTCGCGAAGCCGCAATTCTGGGGGTAGGGTTGGGGCTGCAGGTATTGTCGCGACCTTTCGAAGCTATGCTGTTGGCTATCTGCATCGTGCCCGCAGCGTATTGGGTTCCGTCGGGACGTCGACGCCGGGTTGCAGGGGTTGCGCTGCTTTCCTTAGTTCCGGCGGTTGCCCTGACGCTGGCGCACAACAAGGCGGTCACCGGAGAGTGGGCAACGTTGCCCTACATGCTCAGTCGATACCAGTACGGCGTGCCAGCCGCATTCACGTTCCAAGCCATGCCGGAACCCCATCGGGCGCTGACTCCGGAACAGGAGTTGGACTACAGGACCCAGAAGGCCGTCCATAACGGGTTGCCAGACAGTCCTGCCGGGTACTTCGCCCGTCTGGCAACCCGGTTCAAGTTCCTGCGCTTCTTCGTTTTCGCTCCGATGTATCTGGTCCTGCCGTTCTGCTTTCCGGCGTTGCGGCGACCTAAGTCGGTGTGGCTCGCGGGGTGCCTTGGGGTTTTTGCGCTGGGAACCAATTTCTACCCATATTTTTATCCGCACTATGTGGCGGCGGTGGCTTGCCTGGTCTTGCTCGCGACGATGGTAGGGTTGGACCGTCTGGCGTCGATGCGAATTCGCGGGTTCCTGGTGGGGGCCGATGCGGCGAGGATTTTGGTGCTGCTGTGCGGGGCCCAGTTCCTGTTCTGGTATGGCCTCCGCATCTTCGGCAGCGACGATATATTTATCGCCTCCGGACCCTACGAAAGCTGGAACTACGTCAATTTCGGGGACGCCGAGGGGCGGGTCGCCGTGGCGCGGACGCTTGCGGCGAGTCCATCCCCGAACCTGGTGTTCGTCCGGTACAGCCCGCGCCATCTTTTGCGCGAATGGCTCCAGAACGGTGCCGATATCGACCATTCTCGCACCGTTTGGGCCTTGGACCTTGGACCCGAAGAGGACCGTGCGCTGATTGCGTACTACCCCGGTCGAAATGTCTGGCTGTTGGAGCCAGATTCGATTCCACCGCGGCTGACCTCCTTGGCTAAGCCGTAGCCGCCGGCGATCTCCGGAATTTCCGCATTCCAGCCAAACCCAGCAGGCCGGAAATCCCCAACAGAATGCTGCCGGGTTCCGGCGTCTCGGTCAATTGGAACCCATTGATTCCGGCTTCCACGGAGTTTACGGCACTGTTCTTGGAATAGACCAAGTCGATCTTTCCGGTTGCGTCGGAACGGGTGTTGATCAGCACGTAGTTGACTCCGAGGGTGAAGGGAGCCTCGAATACAGAATTGTTCACCGTGCTGGCTGATACGCCGTTTGCGGTAAAGGTCGCCGCCCTGAATGCGGGTGGGTTGATGTCCTGGCTGAGCGCCGCGATCGTGTATGTTTGATTGGCGACGAGTCCCGTCAACGAGATGGTCTTGCTGGTGCCTTGTGTCCACAGATAGGAATCGAACAGGGCGGAAGCGGTCACGTGGTTGCTGGTTCATAGAAGCCCTCTGAATCCCAGGTGACCTTTACCGTGCTGCTCAAAGTCCCGGCGGTGTTTTTGAGCGCCATGGGGGTGGATTGTTGGTATCCGTCAGCGAGGTTCCAAGTCCCTCCAGGCATACCCGGTACCGCCGCACCCGAATACAAGGTCGTGGCAACGTCCGCTCCTTGGCACTGGACGGCGGTGAAATTCGTGCAACCGAATTGCACATTGAACGATTCGGCCTGCGCTGCGGCCCCGAGGGCCAGCGTGGCGGCGATGACGATGAATGTTTTCTTGAACATGGGAGATTCCTTTCTTTGTCCTCGGATGCCGCCGTAGGACTTTCAATTGGGTACACAGGAAAAAAACGTCGATTCCCTCACCCGTAACCAAAATTCAACCGACTGGTCCGCGGCACTCTTGCCACGGGCTGGCACGTCCCCCTCTCCCTCCCTCCTCCATGGACCGAGCACGGGACCAATAGTGAGAAACTGGTAGTTCTAAGGATGGAGGGGCGTATTGCCGGGCTCTCTTACAGCTCTTTTTCTGATTCAGACTAGTTTCATCGATCTTGTCAGTCACGGCTCGGTACTGGCCAACGTGGTTTTGGCGTTGCTGGCGCTGATTTCGATCTATTCGTGGACCATCATCTTCGCGAAATGGTCCTCGTTCCGGGCCGCACAGGCGAGCGATGTCCGCTTCCAGCGTGCCTTTCGGAAGTCGACCGGCTTGGAGGCCGTGATGGTGGCGAGCGAGCAGTTCCGCCCGTCGCCGCTGGTTTCCGTCTTCGACGACGGCTATGCGGAGGTAAGCCGCCAAGTGAAAACTCGCGGCTCGGTTTCCAACCGCGAGGCGTTGGGGCGCAGTCTTACGATCTCCACCAACGAACAGATTGCCAAACTGGAACAGAACCTCGGCTGGCTGGCAACGACGGCGTCCGTGTCGCCGTTCATCGGTCTGTTCGGGACCGTGCTCGGGATCATCAGGGCGTTCCAGAATTTGGGGTCCGCGGGGAGCACGAGTCTGAGCGCGGTCGGACCAGGCATCGCCGAAGCGCTGATCGCGACGGCGGCGGGGCTGTTCGCGGCTATTCCGGCCGCGATGGCCTACAACTACTTCGGCAATATCCTGAAGCAGATTGGCGGGCGCATGGACGACTTCGGACTTGAGTTCCTGAACCTGGTCGACCGGAGTTTTGGGGAGTAGATGGGTATGAACGTCGGCAGTCCGGGGGGCGGACGACGGTCGAGGGGCGGTCCGCCGCTGGCGGAAATCAACGTGACCCCGTTTGTGGATGTTGCGCTCGTCTTGCTGATCATCTTTATGATCACGGCGCACGTCATGGAGTATGGGGTCGAAATCGACGTGCCGAAAACCACCACCGTGGCGTCCACCACCAAGGAGTATCCGGTGGTATCACTTTCCAAGACCGGCGACCTATTCCTAGGCAAGGAGCCGGTGCGGTTGGCGCTGCTGCCCGAGACGATCCGTTCGAAGTATCCCGGGCAGGATTCCGTTTTCGTGCGTGCCGATGCCCGGACGTATTACGATGCGCTGGCGCAGGTGCTGGCTTCGCTGGGCGCGGCGAAATTGAAGGTCAATCTGGTAACGCAGCCGGACTCTGCCCCCAACACGCCGGGCGGGAAGAAATAGTCGTGGCAAGCGAGTCGCAACCGGGTGGAGAATCATTGGGCGGCGCGTTCGTCCGATCCATGGCGGCCCATGCCGTACTCGCAGGCGTGCTGCTGTTTTCCGGTTTCCTGAAGGCGGATTCCTGGGGTTCGCCCCATGCCAGCAGCGGGTCGGTAGGGGTTGGGTTGGTACAGACGATTCCGATCCCGCGCAACGAAGGCAAGACAAACCCACTCGCGAACGACACGCAAAATCTTGCACCACAGGAAGAGGCGCAGCCAGCCAAGAAACAGTCCGTGAAGACGCCGGAAGCCAATGCGCTGGCAGTGCCGGACCGGTTCGACAAAAAAAAGAACAAGAAGGCTGAAAGAACCACCCGTCCAGAGACATATCGTCCATTGCAGTACCAAGCGAATCAGGTGTACACGAAGACGGCGCAGGCGGCCAGCTCGCCGATGTACGGGATGGCGGGCTCGGGCGGGATTGACATCGGTCCGGCATCGATTTTGGGCACCAAGTTCGGGGCGTACGCGCAGTTGCTGCGTGATCGGATCGCGCAGCACTGGAACACGTCGGACGTGCGAGCCACGCCAACCCAGAAGTGTGCG
>CAITMP010000549.1 GCA_903893525.1 uncultured Acidobacteriia bacterium
AGTTCAAGAAAGCCCATCTACATGGTGGTTGCTTGCACCTTCTTTGCGGGAGCGGCTCAGATCCTGATGAAAATGGGGGCATTGCATCCGATGCCGCATTTGGATCTCACGAACCCAGCGTCTCTGATTGGCTTTGTTTTTGCGCTGTTGGGCAACTTGCCGTTGGTGGGTGGCTACGGGCTTCATGCCTGCAACGCGCTGTTGCTGATCTTGGCCCTGCGCGATGGTGAACTGTCGGTCTTGTACCCGATTTATTCTCTCTCCTACGTTTGGGTCATCGGGCTGTCGATGTACTTCTTCCATGACCAGTTGAATCCTTGGAAGGTCGGCGGGGTGCTGCTGGTGATGACTGGTGTTGGATTGATGGGAAGGGCGAGTTCCAAGGTATGAACCACACTCCACTCAGTTCGATACTGCTGGTGCTGTCGGCGTCCCTGATCGGATCGTTCGGCGCGGTGTTTCTGAAGTTGGGCGCGGAAAAGCTCAAGGACGGGTTCCACAATATTCTGAACTGGCGCTTGATCGCCGGAATTGCCCTGTTCCTGGGATCCAGCGTCCCGTTCCTGATGGGGATCAAAAATGGGGAACTGTCGGTGTTGTATCCGATGGTCTCCATGAGCTATGTGTTCGCCATGGTGTGGTCGAAGCTGTTCTTTGGCGAAAAAATCAGCGCCGCGAAGGCGTTGGCGGTGGGTGTAATCCTCGCCGGCGTCGTGTGCATCGGCATCGGCGGACACTGATCCGCTATTTTTCGCGGACAGGCCGTACCAAGGCGGTCAAAACCAGACCCACAACCAAAAGCGCGGCCAAAACCTGGAGCGGCTGGTCATAGATATGGATACGGCTCGCTCCCGGAGCCAAGCCCGCCTTCGCACGCGCTGAGAGTTCCGTGATGATCAACGGTCCCGTAATGGCGGCCGCGCTCCATGCGGTCAGGATCGCGCCGTGGATCGCACCTACGTTTTCCGGTCCGAACATGTCGGCAAGGAACGCCGGAATCGTGGCGAAACCTCCGCCGTACATCGTAAATACAAGGAACAGGGCAGCTTCGAACACTCCCCATGCTCCTTGCGCGGCCAAGCCGGGGACCAGCAGAAATAGTCCAAACTGGGCAGCGAAGAAGACCAGGTAGGTGTTCCGCCTACCGAGGAAATCCGACGCCGACGCCCAGAAGAACCTCCCGCCCGCATTGAACAGGCTGATGATGGAGACGACCGCCGCGGCCTCGGCCGCGGTTTTCCGGAACATGTCCTGCATCATGGGGGAAGCTTGGGCGAGGATCCCGATACCCGCCGTCACATTGATAAACAGGATGCCCCAGAGCAAATAGAACTGCACGGTTCCGATGGCGTGGTTCCGCGTCATGTTCCTCTTTGTGATCATCGGGTTCGTGATGGCTTTCGGAACCCAGCCTTCCGGCTGCCAGCCCGTTGGTGGCCTCCGTATCAGCCTCGCCCCCGCCATCATGATTGCGAAGTAGATGGCACCCAGTCCCATGACGGTTTTTGCTACGCCAACTTGTGCGATGAGCCATACATTCAGATATCCCGCTAGAAAAGCCCCGCCTCCGAAACCCATGATCGCCATGCCCGTGGCCATCCCCCTTCGGTCGGGGAACCACTTGACCAGCGTGCTGACCGGCGCGATGTAGCCTAAACCGCATCCCATTCCGCCGACCACGCCCATGCCAAGGAACACCAGCCACGACATTTTGAGTGCCAAGCCGAGTCCGCCAAGGATCAGGCCGGAGCCGAACAGAATTGCGGCGGCGGTCGCGGCGGCGCGCGGGCCTTTGCGTTCCACCCAGGGTCCGGCGAACGCGGCGCTCAGGCCCAGGAGCACGAGCGCAGTACTGAATGTGGTGTAGGGAGGGCTGAACCATGCCGGATCATCCGGGAAGAGCGCCTTGATCGGGCGGTTGAAGGTGCTCCAGGCGTAGACCGATCCGATGCAGATATGGATGGCGACGGCGGCAATCGGGATCAGCCAGCGGTTGAAGGTTGTGTCTGAGGAACGGGTCACAGATTACGAATCCTACCACGGAGGCCTGTTTTGGGAAATTGGTATGCTACAGCCATGCCCACGGACTTCAGAGCGTTGCAACCCATGTGCTTTATCGCGATGCCGTTCGGCAATCGGCCTGCCAAACCGCTGGATTTCAACGACGTCCACCGGGCAATCGAGCAGGGCGTTCGCGACGCGGACTTGGAGCCGGTTCGGGCCGATTTCGAGGCGATTGGCGGTTTCATCGTCAAACCGATGTTCGAGCGGCTGCTGGTGGCCGAGTACGTGATCGCCGACCTGACGACCGCCAACCCCAACGTGATGTACGAGCTCGGCGTGCGGCATGGAGCCTCGGCACG